>JBILOA010000518.1:0-2500 GCA_044374735.1 Pirellulales bacterium
ACCTCCCTTCGGTATGTCCGGCGCCAACCCTCTGCAGTGACTGCGGCCGGGTTGCGGCCAGGACCGATTCCAAGCATCATCGCTGCAGTGACGACGCTCGTTCCTCCGCGGGCCCCCCTGGCATGGCGATTACAACGGCATTCGTGACCGGTGCGTCCGGGTTCATCGGCGGACACCTGGTCGAGCGGCTCGTCGCCGAGGGCTGCGAGGTACGCTGCCTCGTGCGTCCGTCGCCGCAGGTCGTCCAGTCGGCAAGGGCGGGCGTCGTGCCCGTGACAGGAACGCTCGACGACCCGGCCACCTACCGTGAAGCGCTCGCCGGATGCGCCGCCGTGTTTCATCTGGGTGGTCTGGTCGGCGCTCCCCGCAAGGCCGACCTGTTCCGTGTCAATGGCACGGCGACCGGCTGGCTGGCGGATGCCTGCGCCGCCCAACCCAACCCCCCACGACTGATCTTCGTGTCAAGCCTCGCGGCGGCGGGGCCGACGCCGATGCACAGGGCGTTTCGCGACGAGGTCGACCCGCCGGCACCGATCAGCGACTACGGCCGCAGCAAACGGGCCGGCGAGGTGGCCCTCCAGCAACGCGGTGACCGGTTGCCGGTCACGATCCTGCGGCCCGGGATCGTTTACGGGACACGCGACCCGAAGATGGCAGCCATTTTTCAGGCCATCGCGCGAACCGGCATTCACTTCACCATCGGCTTCCAGACACCCCGGCTCTCGCTGATCCACGTCGACGATCTGATCGACGTCGCGATCGCCGCAGCCGACCGTGGGGAGACGCTCGTCCACGACCCGGCGGGCGGTTACTCGCCGTCGGGCTATTACCTCGCCTGTGACGACAGGATGCATCCGAGCTACGGCCAACTCGGCCGCCTCGTGGCCCGAGCGCTCGGCCGAAGCGTCTTTGTATGGCCGATCTGGCGGTGGGTCGGCCGGGGGGTGGGACTCACGGCCCAGACCTTCTTCCCGCCCAGCGGCAAGGGCAACCTGCTCTCACTGGACAAGGTGCGGGAAGCCACCGTGGGAAGCTGGGCATGCTCGGGCCAGAAGGCCCGTGCGGAACTGGGGCTGTCCCCGCGGTTCTCGCTCGAGCATCGGCTGGAGGAACTGGCCGGCTGGCTCCGGGAACATCGCTGGGTCTGACCGCGCGGACATTCCCTCCCTGAAAGCGGTGACGCCGAAGCGAGGCAGTTCACAGTCCTGTCGCGTCTGCCGTCGGTGCCGGGGATCGTGGCCTGCATCCCGGCTCGAAGGCCGGCCGCGAGGAGGTGGCCGTCCTGTCCTTCCGCGGGGAAACTGGCCTCGGTCGGCCGGAGGACGGTGGGTACGATCCCCGCCCCCGTCATCCGCCGAGAGGGCCCCCGATGGACCGCCGTACGTTCCTGCTCCGCGTCTGCGGGATGCTACCCGCCGCCGTCGCCGTCGTCAGCGGCTGCCGCGCGACCCAGTTCGCTCGCGTGATCCAGCCGGGCGAAGACACGATGATCGGCAGCCATCAGGCGGGCCAGGAGACCTTCTGCCCGCTGGTGAACGAGGCGGTCTCGAAACTGCTCGCCCGCCACGCCGACCCGGGCGTGCAGACGGTGGCCCTCCAGACCGCCGCTGGCGCCGAGGTGCTGCCGCCCCCGGGCAAGCGGATCTGCTTCGTGGGTGTCGAGAACAAGAGCGCCGAGGACATCGGCGACTTCAAGGAGCAGATCTCCGAGATCGTGGACCAGCGGATTCTCGAGTCGCAGGTCTTCCAGACGCTCAACCGCCGCTACGTCGATGCGGGCCTGCGGGACGCGCGGCTGCGGCCCGACCAGCTGATGGTGCCCGAGCAGATGCGGGCGTTCGCCGACAAGATGGAGCAGCAGGGGCAGCCGATCGACTACCTGCTCTACGCCACCATCACCTCCGGCACCACGCAGGCCAACCGCGACTACCAGCGTGACTACCTGCTCACGCTCGAACTCGTGGACGTCCGCACCGGAGCCTATGACAAGCAGTCGGCCGAGCTTTCGAAGGGCTACCACCACAGCCGCCTGAGCCGGTGGAAGGCGACCAACCCGTTCCAGACCAGGTGACGTCGCCAGCCGGTGCGTCATGCCACGATCCGCCCCGCTCCTGTCGCTCGCCGCCGCGATCCTCGCGAGTGGCTGCGCTGCCCACGCGACGCGGCTGCACGCCGTGCGGACCGCCTTCCATGCCGGCAACCTCGCCGAGGCTGACGGCCTGCTCGGCCGCCACATCGATGACCACCCCCGGGAGGGCGACGTGCTCCGGCTCGACCGGGCCATGGTGGCGCTCGCCGATGATCGCCCCGCCGACGCCGAACGCCTGCTCCGCACGGTGCGGGACAACTTCGACCGCCTGGAGGAGGAAAGCCCCGCCGAGAACGCATGGATGATGGCCACCGACGACGGCCAGAAGGCCTATCCGGGCGAGGACTATGAGAAGGTGCTCGTGAGGGCGATGCTGGCGCTGGCCAACCTCGTGCAGGACGGTGACGATGC
>JBILOA010000046.1:0-8444 GCA_044374735.1 Pirellulales bacterium
CGGCCGTGTTCTCGGCCACGAGCCGGGGCGACATCGCCGGCTACTCCCGCAACGACATCATCGCCTACTACCTGCTCACGATGGTCTCGCGGGCCTTCTCCAGCATGCCGGGTCTGGCCGGGGGCGTGGCGCGGAGCATTCGCGACGGCTCGATCAAGAAGTTTCTCGTCCAGCCGGTGGACTACGTCTCCTTCCTGCTGGCCTCGCGCGTGGCCCACAAGCTCGTCTATTACGCCGTCGCCGTGATCCCCTTCGCGGCCGTCTTCTTTTTCTGTCGCGGCTTCTTTCCGCCGGCCCCGGACGCGGTCACGATCGTGGCCTTCGCGGCCTCGCTGGTCCTGTCCTTCCTGCTCGGCTTCTTCATGGAGGCCACGCTGGGGATGCTGGGCTTCTGGTTCATGGAGGTCTCGAGCATCGTGTTCGGCTACATGCTCGTGCAGTATCTGCTCTCGGGCCACATGTTCCCGATCGACATGCTGGCCGGGATTCCCACCGGCCTGCCCGGCACGAGCCTGGCCGACGTCGTGGCCTGGCTGCCGTTCCAGTTCACGGCCTACTTCCCGGCCGCGGTCTGGCTGGGCAAGGTGCAGGGCCCGGAGCTGACCCGGCTGCTCCTGATCGAGGCGGCCTGGGTCGTGGTGATGATCATTGCCTGCCGCGTCACCTGGGCACGCGGCACGCGGCGCTACAGCGCGTTCGGGGGCTGAGATGACCCGCTACCTCGCGATTCTCGGCACCTTCGCCCGTGCCTGCCTCGTCCGGGACATGACGTTCCGCGCCAACTTTCTCCTCGAGTGCCTCACCAGCCTGGGCTGGATGTCGATGAATCTCGCGTTCTATCTGCTGGTGTTCACGTTCACGCCGGAGATCGGCAAGGGCACGGGCTGGACGCGGGAGCCGTTCTTCGCCTTCGTGGCCACGGGGCTGATCATCAACGCGATCGTCCAGGCGCTCTTCATGCCGAGCGCCGAGGAGCTCACCGAGATGGTCCGCACCGGCGGCCTCGACGGCGTGCTCGTCAAGCCGCTCGACGCGCAGTTTCTGCTCTCGCTGCACCGGGTGGATTTCTCGGCGCTGGCCAACGGGATCGTGGGGCTCGTGCTCCTCGGCTGGGCGGTGTCGCGGTTCCAGTCGTCACCGCCGGCGGCCGCCTGGCTCGTCTACCCGCTGCTCGTGCTGTGCGGCGTGGCGATCCTCTATGCGCTGGTGATCATGCTCGCCGCGGCCACGATCCACATGGGCCGCAACCAGAGCCTGTACGACTTCTGGTTCTATCTCACCAACTTCTCCCGCTATCCCGCCGAGATCTACGCGGGTCCCTGGGGCGGGCCGCTGCGGGCCGTCTGCACCTTCGTGGTTCCGATCCTGCTCGTGGTCAACGTGCCGGCCCGGGTGATCGCCCAGCCGTTCGCGGGCCACGCCTGGTGGCCCGTCGCCGGCATGATCGCGGCGGCCGTGGCGTCGCTGGTCGTCTCGCGCTGGGTCTTCCAACGGGCCCTGGCCCGCTATCGCAGCGCCAGCAGCTAGTTTCACGCCCGCCGGGCCATCCATGGCCCCGGCGGGCTTGGCGGCCCTCGGGCCTTCGGCCCCGGCCGCCGGCCGCACCTCCGGGCGGCCGTGTTCGTGAACGTTGCGGCGCGCGGCGTCGGTTCAGACGAATCACGGGCATTGGCTTTCTCGTCAACCGTTGGACTGCTCGGGCAATCCCGAGCCGCGGCCCCCACGACGTCGGCTTTTCACGGGCTCGTCCCAGCGGGTATCCCTAGGAGCCTCGACAGGAGGCGATCGGATGCGGAAGGGACTACACGAAGACGTGGCGGCGGTGGTGGTCGGGCTGGCGGCGGTGGTCCTGGCGCTTGCGGTCACCTGGCAGTCACGGCCCGCCGACGAGCCCGGCAGCCGCGAGCGGTATCCCAAGGGCTGGTCCACGCCGCTGGCCGACACGGTCGGCATGCCCGGCACGTGGACCGACCAGCCTCTGGCGGCCTTCCGCGACAAGCAGGGCGAGTTCGCGGTCATGCCGATCCTGCTGGGCATGGGCTGGGTCGTGCTCGTGGGCGGCCTGGGAACGCTCCTCACCGGCGGCAGTCTGTGGCGGTTTCTCGGCGGCGGGTGCGTGCTCGCCGGGATGGCCTGCCTGGCCTACCTGATGGCGAGCCAGAAAGTGGTGAAGTACTACAACCTCGAGTATCCACTCTGGGCGCTCGCGGTCGGCCTGTTCGTCGGCAACGCGGCCGGGGTGCCCCGCTGGCTGTCCCCCGCGCTGATCGGCGAGTTGTTCATCAAGACGGGCCTGGTCGTGTTCGGGGCCGAGGTGCTCGTCAGTCGGCTCCTCGCCCTCGGCCTGCCGGGCCTGTTGACCGCCTGGATCGTCACGCCGATCGTGCTCGTGGTGACCTACCTGTTCGGCGTCCACGCGCTCAAGATCCCGTCGCGACCGCTGTGCATGACCCTCTCGGCCGACATGTCGGTCTGCGGGGTGTCGGCGGCGATCGCGACCGGGGCGGCCTGCCGGGCCAAGAAGGAGGAGATCTCCCTGGCCATCGGCCTGTCGCTGTTTTTCACCGTGATCATGATGGTGGCGATGCCGCCGGTGATCCGGGCCATGGGGCTCGACCCGATCCTCGGGGGCGCCTGGATCGGGGGCACGATCGACGCCACCGGCGCCGTGGTCGCGGCCGGTGAGTCGCTCGGCAAGGAGGCGGGCGAGGTGGCCGCCACCGTGAAGATGATCCAAAACTCGATGATCGGCCTGATCGCCTTCGCCGTGGCCGCCTACTGGGCCGGCTGGATCGACCGCGACCCGAACGGCCCGCGGGGTACGCTCGCCGGCGAGGCCTGGCGGCGGTTCCCCCGGTTCATCCTCGGGTTTCTCGCCGCGTCGCTGCTCTGTTCGTGGTTGCACGCGCAGGGCCCCGAGCAGGCGCTCTGGGTCGAGGGGGCGACGACCGGCTTCACGGCCAAGCTCCGGGGCTGGCTCTTCTGCACCGGCTTCGTGTGCATGGGGCTGCAGACCAACTTCCGCGAGTTGGCGCCGCTGCTCGTCAGCGGCCGTCCCGTCGTGCTCTACCTCGCGGGGCAGGCCCTCAACCTCGCCCTCACGCTCGCGATGGCGAGCCTCACCTTCGGCTGGTTGTTCCGCAAGGCGGTGGAGCCATGAGTGCCTCGATTCCCGTATCCCGGGCCGTGTTTCGGCTCACGCTGGGCGCCGCGCTCGTTGCTCTGGTGTGGTGTGGCCTGCTCCCGCGGCTGCTCGAGTGGCCGCCGGTCGCCCGCCACGTGGCCCTGATGGAGGAGCGGCGGGTCGATCCCTCGGCGATGTATTACACCGAACTCGAGCGGCTCCCCCTCCGCCCCGCCTGGGTCGACGACGTGCTCGTGCTCTGGCCGTGAGCGGGGCGGATTGGTGCCGGAGGGCCTTGGGTAGCGCAGGCTCGGGGTTGCCCATGCCATCTCGCCGGACGCTCCCTTCGGGCATCCTGCCCTCCGGTCGCTCGGAGGAAACCTCGCTCCGCAATCCTTGCTGCGCTCGGTTTCCTACGCCGCTCGATTGGCATGGGCAACCCCTCGCGGTCCAAACAGCTCGAGATCTGAGCACCCTTGGCCCTAGATGCTGACGAGGCGGTGGTGGAACCGGAGGAGGAGCGCAGGGATATCCGGCACAGTGTTGGCTGACCATGGCAAATGGGCCTGTCGTAGGAATCCCGAAGCGAGCGACGGAGGTTTCACCACCGCCTAAGCAATGCGGCATCCATCCGCCGGGGCGTGGTAAACTTGTGGCTTTACCCTTCCCTGGGACGTCAGCAGCATGCCGCTCCGCCTCGCCTTTAGTTCCAATGCCTACCTCGACGTGCCCGTGGCCGAGGCCGTAGCGCGGATCGCCGGCGCCGGCTATCGCGGGATCGAGCTGCTGGCCGACGTGCCCCATGCCTGGCCGGCCGGTCTGCTCGAGGTCCAGAAGGAAGGCATCCGGCGGGCGGTGCGGGACAACGGCCTCACGATCTCCAACATCAACGCCTTCATGATGAATGCCGTGGCCGACCCGCGGCAGCCCTATTGGCATCCCGGCTGGACCGATCCCGACCCGCACTACCGGGCGATCCGCCGCGAGCACACCAAGCGGGCCCTGCGGTTGGCCGCGGAACTCGGGGCCACGTCGATCTCGACCGAGCCGGGCGGCGAACTCGCGCCGGGCCAATCGCGGCGCGAGGCCGAGGCGATCTTCTACGACGAGATCATGCCCGTCCTCGACGTCGCCGCGGCCTGCAACGTGACGCTCCTGGTCGAGCCCGAGCCCGGCCTGCTGATCGAGACGTTCGAGCAGTATCTCGAGTTCGCGACGCGCGTGGATCACCCGGCGCTCGGCCTGAACTTCGACGTGGGCCACGCCTACTGCGTCGCCGACGACCCGGCCGCCTGGGTGCCCAGGCTCGTGGGCCACACCCGGCATTACCACGTCGAGGACATCGCCGCGACGCGGGTCCACCATCACCTGGTGCCGGGGGAGGGAGCGATCGACTTCGCCGGCGTGCTCGCGGCCATCGCCGCCCACACTCCCGACACCTGGGTGACCGTCGAGCTCTATCCCTACCGCGATCGTCCCGACGATGCGGCGCGGGCGGCGCGGGCGCATCTGCTGGCCGTGGCCGCGGCCGCCGGCGTGGAGCTGGCGTGATGCTCGCCTGGCTGCGGCTCGTCCGCGTTCCCAACCTGGCGACCGCGGCCGCCGACCCGCTGGCGGGTTACCTGATCGTGGCGGGTCTGCGGGAGATCGGCCCGCCGCCCGCGGCCTGCTGGCTGGCCGTCGCGGCCGTCGTCGTGCTCTACGCCGCCGGCATGGTGCTCAACGACGTCTGCGATCTGGAGCTCGACCGCAGCGAGCGGCCCGAGCGTCCGTTGCCCAGCGGGGCCCTCTCGGTTGGCAAGGCTGCGACCGTCGGGGCGGCGCTCCTGGTCGCGGGCGTGGCGCTGGCCGCCGGCGCGGCCGTGGCGGCCGCGTCGCCCTGGCCGGCCGTCGCGGGGGGCGTGCTCGCCGCGGCGGTCTGGATCTACGACCGGCATGCCAAGGGCACGCCGTTTGGTCCGCCGGTCATGGGAACCTGCCGGGCCTTGGCCTGGCTCGTGGGCATGACGGCCGCCGGCGGGCCGACGGCGCCGGCCGAGTGGCTCGTGCCGGTGGGCATGGGTGTGTACGTGGCCGGGATCACCCTCTACGCCCGCGACGAGGCGGGCCGGAGCCGCGCCACGTCGCTCGCTGTGGCCACGCTCGTGATGCTCTGCGGGCTCGTGGTTGCGGCCGGCCTCGTCTGGCTGCCCGGGCAGGAGGCCGTGGAACTGGTCGGCGGGATGCGCATGCCCGCGTCCACCTGGCTCGTGCTCTGGAGCCTGATCGCGACGTCGATTCTGCTGCGGGCCGGTCTTGGCCTCGTCGATCCGACGCCGTCTCGCGTCGGTCTCGCCGTGGGCAACGCGATCATGTCGATCGTCACGCTCGACGCCGTGCTCGTGCTGGCCCGGTGCGGCGAGCGGTGGGCGGTCGCCGTCCTCTGCCTGCTCGTCTGGTTCCTGCTCTGGAAGCGGCTCGTCCCGCCCACCTGACCCCGGCCGCCGCCTTGTCCATGCGTCTCGGCTTCAGCACCAACAGCATCGGCGACGTCGATCCGCTCGAGGCGGTGCCGCTCGTGGCCGACCTCGGCTACCGGTCGCTGGCGCTCACGCCCGACCGCCACCTGCTCGACCCCTTCGCGTCGGGGCTCGCCGCCGAGATCGCCGACTGGCGGCGGACACTCGCGGCCCACGGCCTGACCTGCGTGATCGAGACGGGCGCGCGGCACCTGCTCGACCCGCGGCTCAAGCACGAGCCCACGCTCGTCTCGGCCGAGCGGGCGGCCCGCGAACGTCGCGTCGACTTCACGAAGCGGGCGATCGACATCGCCGCCGAACTGGGCGCCGGCTGCGTCTCACTCTGGAGCGGCGTGGGCCGCGACGGCGCCGACGAGGCGACGCTCCAGATGCGGCTGGTCGCGGGCCTCGAGCCGATCCTCGACCACGCGGCATGCCGCGGCGTGGCGATCGGTTTCGAGCCCGAGCCGGGCATGGTGATCGACACGGTGGTCCGCGCCGCCGCGCTCCTCGAACGGCTTGGCCAACCTGCCAGCCTCGGGCTGACGATCGACACCGGCCACCTCGAGTGCCTGGGGGAGCGGCCGGCGGCCGAGGTGATCCGGCCGTGGATCCCGCGGATCGTGAACGTGCACGTCGACGACATGCTCGCCTGCCGGCACGAGCACCTGCCGCTGGGCACGGGCGACGTCGAGTTCGCCCCGCTCGTCGCCGCCCTGGCCGCGGCCGGCTACGCGGGCGGCCTGCACGTGGAACTCCCCCGGCAGTCGCACCGCTGGCTCGACACGGCCCGTGAGTCGGCCCGATTCCTCGGGCCGCTGGTCGCGGCGGGGAGTCGTGGGTAGCGCTGGCTCGGGGTTGCCGTGCCAACTCGGTCGACAGTTGTGCGAGTCCTGGGTGCAAGCTCGGGGCTGCCGGTCCCCGTCGCCCGGACGCTCGCTACGGGCATCCTGCCCTTCGCTCGCTCGATGCTGGCCGCGCTTTCGGCATCCTGCCTGCGCTTGCCAGCAACGCCGGCTCCGGGGCACCGGCAACCCCTCGCGGCCGATGGCTCTGCTGCCCAGATGCTGAGGAGCCGGTCGGGGGCACGCGCAGGAGCCGGTGCACTTTGCCTGCAACCCACGGCGTACTACCACGGGTGAGGGAGAAACGGCAAAGTCCGCCGGCGACGAGCATGTCACCGCCGGCGAACCATTGCGGTTAGCCTCATGCTGCCCAGTTGACCGCCGGCCCGCGGCCTCGCGTCACGCCCACTCCGGTGGCGGCTCGATCGCGTCGGCGGGCCGCCTGCCCGCGTCGGCGCGGCCGGAGCCGGCCAGGCGGCTGGTCGCCTTCACGGTCATGTCGCCGTCGCAGGCGATCTGGCAGGAGAGCCGCAGGCCCGGCGTGCCGGCGAGCCCCTTGGCCGCGAGCACGGCCTGCTCGGCCTTCGTGATCGCGGCCGGCTCGCCGGCCAGGAACTCCACGCGACAGGTGGTGCAGCGGGCCGCGCCGCCGCAGGCGTGGAGCTGGTCCACGCCGCACTCGTCCACCAGGGCGTTCACCAGCCGCTTGCCGGCCGGCACCTCGAACTCACCCACGCCTTCGACGGTCAGTTTCACCATCAACGTGCTCCTGCTTTCTTTCGGGGATGCTACTTCTGGCCTTTGGGGTCGAGGTTCGCCGCCAGCTCCTCGGGAGTCAGCGACGTGGCGAATCCCTCGCTGGGCACATCCAGCCCGGCCGTCCAGGCCAGGGCGTTGAGCATCAGCTTGCGGAAGTCGTCGTTGCCCCAGTTCGCATGGAAGTGGGCGCCGGTGCAGCCGAAGCCGCGACCGCCACCCGGACGCTCATACGCCCAGGCGAGCGCTTCCCGGGCTCCCTTGCTGGCCCGCACCGTGGGGTTGTTGCTGTGGGGTCCGTCGGGCCGCTCGCGGGTCGCATCCGGCGGCACGGCCGTGAGGATCATCGTCAGCCCCTCGGCCGGCTCCTTGAACCGCATGTGGTAGTACCACTCGTCGTTGGTCTCGAACGGCTTCACGCCCCGCGTGATCGGGTGGCCCTGGGCGAGCTCCGTCTTCGAGAGCGTCCAGTGAGGGTTGACCGACCAGTGGGGCTCGAAGTAGCCCCCCATCCAGTCGAGGAACTGCGGGCCACCCTTCTCCTTGGGCACCTCGACGGCGTAGTGGAGGGCCGCGATCCCCACGCCCCGCTTGGCGAGGGCGTCGATCTGGGCCAGCCGGTTGCTCTGGAGCACGGGGTGGCCGCCGCCGCCGTCGGCGAAGAAGAACACCGCGTCGGCGTTGTCGAACGCGGTCGGGTCGGTCGGCCAGCCGCCGGTGTAGACCTCCGTGACGAGCTGCGGGCAGGCCTCGGCCAGGCACTTCTCCAACAGCAGGCAGCCCGCCCGGAACTCGTGCTGGCCCGAGCCGTGGCTGGCCCGCCCGGCCACCAGCACGAGCTTCTTCGCACCGTCGGCCAGCCGCGTCCGCTTGAGGCGGACGTTCTTGAACTCGGCCTTCATCGGCGGTCCGGCGTGGAGCTGCAGCGCGAGCACGCCCTGCACGGCCCGCTTGCCCTCCTGCTCATCGACCGTCTCCGACATCAGTTGGCCATTGATGAAGTGCTGGAGCCGAGGCCCCTTGGCGACGATTCGGTAGGCGTTCCACTCGCCCGGCTTGATCACCTCCTGCAGTTTCGCGGTGTCGCCGATCGCTTCGCCGGGCTTCTTCGCGCCGTCGGCCGCGATCGTGACCCGCTGGCCCCGCGGGCAGAGGATGCCGCGGCCCCGCTCCTCGTACAGGATCCCCGAGTAGGTCTTGCCCCCCTCGAAGTCGCCCTGG
>JBILOA010000047.1:0-8268 GCA_044374735.1 Pirellulales bacterium
CGCCCTTGCCCTTACCCATTCGGGTCTCGAGCGGGATGGACGTGATCGGTTTGTGGGGAAACGCACGGACATACAGCCGCCCGTCGGTCCGCAGATACTGCTGCGCCGCGATACGGCCGGCCTCGATGGTCGCCGCGGGGAGCCACCCCGGCTGCTCGGCCTGGAGGCCGAAGTCGCCGAAGACGACGCGATTCCCGCGAGAGGCGTCACCTCTTATACGACCTCTTTGGCTTTTTCGGTGCTTGACCCTCTTGGGCATCAGCGCCATCGCCATCCTCCTCGTACATGCCTTGGTTCACCCAAACCTGGATTCCAATGTTGCCCTGCGGGGTGGGCGCCTCGCAGAAGCCGTAGTCGATCTTCGCCCGCAGCGTGGAGAGCGGCATCGAGCCGGCGATCGCCTTCTCGCACCGCGACATCTCCGCCCCGCCGAGACGGCCGGCGAGCTGGATCTTGACCCCCTTTGCGCCGGCGTCCATCGTCGCATCGAGCGACCGCTTGAGCGTGCGCCGGAAGGCCGCCCGCTTCACCAACTGGTCGGCGATGTCCTCGGCGATCAGCTGCGCCTGGATCTCCGGCCGCGAGACCTCCTCGACCTTGAGGTTGACCCGCCGGCCAAGCAGCTCCTGGAGCTCGTCCTGGAGCCGATCCACTTCCTGCCCCTTGCGGCCGATGATCACGCCGGGCCGGCCGCAGTGGAGGATCACCTTCACTTCGTCGCGGGTGCGCTCGATCTCGACCTTGGGGATCGCCGCCGAACGGTACTTCGTCTTGAGGAACTTCCGCACCTTCACGTCTTCGAGCAGGAGATCCTTGAACTCCTTCTTCGAGGCGTACCAGCGGCTCTTCCAGGGCTCGGTGACCCCGGTGCGAAATCCCGTGGGATGGACTTTTTGACCCATTGCGACTGCCCTCACTCCGCTCCGCCGTCACCCGCCGCCGGAGCGTCGAGTGCGACCTTGATGTGCGACATCCGCCGCTTGATTCCGAACGCCATCCCGCGAGCCCGCGGCCGAATCCGCTTGAACATCGGGCCCGGATCGATCCGGGCGTCGACCACCACGAGGTCGTCGATCCCGGAAGCCTGCTGGTGCTCGGCGTTGCCCAGGGCGCTCTTGATCACCTTCTCCAGCATCCGGGCACCCCGGTGCGGCTGGAAGCGGAGGATGTCGAGCGCCTCGTCGGCGAACTTGCCGCGAACGAGATCCGCCAGCGCCCGCACCTTGCGGGGGCTGATCCGGGCGTATTTGTGCATGGCCGTGTAGGGCATCGCTTCCTCTCGGGCGCTACTTCGCCGGAGCCTCCTTCGCCTTGCCACCGTGACCGCGGAAGGTGCGTGTGGGAGCGAACTCGCCGAGCTTGTGGCCGACCATGTCCTCCGACACGAACACCTTCAGGTGCTGCTTGCCGTTGTGAACCATGAACGTGAGCCCGACGAACTCCGGGACGATCGTGCATGACCGCGACCAGGTCTTGATCGGGTCGCGCTTGCCGCTGGCCAGCTGCGACTCGACCTTCTCGTACACACGGGGGTCGACGTACGGCCCCTTTTTCGAACTGCGTCCCATTATGGATTACCTCAGCTTCAACTGGCCGTAACGGCGGCTCTTGCGGCGCCGGACGATCGCGGAACCGGACGGTTTCCTCGGCTTGCGGGTGCCGCCGCCCTTGGCGCTCTTGCCGGTCGGGCTGACCGGATGGCGACCACCCTTCGTCCGACCCTCACCACCGCCGTGCGGATGGTCGATCGGATTCATGGCCGTGCCGCGGACATGGGGCCGGATGCCGAGCCAGCGGGACCGGCCGGCCTTTCCGAGCCGCACGTTCATGTGCTCCGAGTTGCCGATCACGCCGATCGTGGCGCGACAGGCGACCGGCACGCGGCGAATCTCACCCGACGGCAGCGTGAGCTGGGCCCAGCCGGCCTCACGGGCCACGAGCGACGCCGCCGCACCGGCCGAGCGGCACATCCGCCCGCCGCGGCCGGCCTGGAGTTCGATGTTGTGAATCTGCATGCCGAGCGGGATGGCGGACATCGGCAGGCAGTTGCCCACCTCGGGCGGAGCCGCTTCGCCACTCTCGACCGTCCGCCCCACGACCAGCCCGTCGGGCGCGAGGATGAACCGCTTCTCGCCGTCCGCGTAGACGACCAGCGCCACGCGGCAGGTGCGGTTGGGGTCGTATTGGATCGACTCCACCTTGCCGGGCACGCCGTCCTTGTTTCGCCGGAAGTCGATCAGGCGATAGTGCTGCATGTGCCCGCCGCCCCGGTGACGGGCGGTGATCTTGCCCTGGTTGTTGCGGCCGCCCTTCTTGTGCTTGCGGACCCGCAGCCCCTTGGGGGCCTCGGCGTTCGGCGTCAGCTCGGCGAAGTCGGAGACGCTCGCGTTGCGACGCCCCGCGCTGGTCGGCTTGTAGGTGCGGATGCCCATGCTTGGCTCTGCAGAAAAAGTTGATTTAGAAGAGGTTGATCTTGGACTCGGGCTCGAGCGTCACGATCGCCTTCTTCCACGGCTTGGTGACCGACTTGCGAAGCCGGCCCCGGCGAACCTTGCCCCGCCGGTTTTGAATGGCGACCTTCTCGACCTTGACGTTGAACAGTTCCTCGACGGCCCGCCGGACGTCGGCCTTGGTGGCCTCGGTGGCGATCTCGAACGAGTAGGCGTTGTGCCGATTGGCCCGGTGCATCCCCTTCTCCGTGACCAGCGGCCGGAGAATGACGTGCGCCGGAGCGAGCCGGGGATTGAGGGCGGGAGCCGGGGGGACGGGCACGGCCATGGGTCAGGTCGCCTCCTTCGCGGACTTGTCCTGCCGGGACTTGGCCGGCCGAGCCGCCGACCGCCGGGCGGGCTTCCGGGCCACGGGAGCGGCCGCCTTGGCCGAAGCCCGAAACGCGTCCAGCGCCGCCTTGGTCATCACGATCGACCGCGGCCGAAGGATCGACCAGGCATTGAGTTCGCCGACCGGCGACACGGAGACCCCGTCGATGTTGCGGGCGCTCTTCCAGAAGTTGGCGTCGTGCTTCTCGGGGGCCACGAGCACGGTCTGCTCGCCAACACCGAGCGCTGCCAGCATCCGGGCCACCGGCGCCGTCTTCGGGCCGGCCACCGACAGGGCGTCAACGAGCTTGACCTCGTCGTCGGCCAGCCGGGCCGCCAGCGCCATCCGCGTGGCCACCTGCAGCGCCTTGCGAGGCATTCGCCAGCCGAAGTCGCGGGGCCGCTTGGCGAAGATGTGACCGCCGCCCCGCCGCGTACCGCTCCGCCGCGCACCAGCCCGGGCGTTGCCCGTGCCCTTCTGGCGATAGAGCTTCTTCGTCGAGCCGGCGACCTCGCCGCGAGTCTTGGTCTTCTGCGTGCCCTGGCGGGCGTTGGCCTGGTACATGACGACGGCGTCGTGCAGCAACTGCTTGTTGACCGTCGGGGCCAGCTCGGCCGGATCGATCTCGTAGCTGCCGACCTTCTTGCCGGCCATGTCATAGACGGCGAGGTTCATTTCGCACCGCCCTTCTTCTTGCCGGTCGGCGCCGCGACGCCGACCCGCTTGATCTTGTTCGTCTTGAGCACGGTCACGAACGCGCCGTTCGGACCGGGCACCGCCCCCCGCACGAGCAACAGGTTGGAATCCTTGTCGACCCGCACGAGCTTCACGTTCCGCATGGTGGACCGCTCGTTGCCGTAGCGGCCGGCCATGCGCTTGCCCTTGAAGACGCGGCCCGGGGAGGTGTTTTGACCGGTGCCGCCCTGATGACGATGCACCTTCTTGACGCCGTGCGTGGCCCGCTGCCCCTTGAAGCCGTGCCGCTTCATCACGCCCGCGGTGCCGCGGCCCTTCGTGACGCCCACGACGTCCACGAACTCGACGCCCTCGAAGACGTCGACGGTGAGCGACTGCCCAACCTCGACCCCCTCGTAGACGCCGCGAAGCTCCCGCACGAACCGCTGCGGCTCACAGTCGGCCTTGGGCAGCGTCGCCACCCCGGCCTCGGTCCGCCGCTTGGCCCGGCGACCATCCAGCTTGGCGACCTGCCCACGGACGGAGCGGCTGGCGAGCCGCCGCGGCTTGTTGGCGAAGCCGATCTGCACGGCGGCATAGCCGTCGCGGTCCGGCGTCCGCACGACCGTGACCGGACAAGGGCCGGCCTCGATCACGGTGACCGGCACCACGACGCCCGATTCGGCGTCGAAAATCTGCGTCATGCCGACCTTGCGGCCGAGCAGACCAGGCCGCCCCGGCTTGTCGGGGCGGCTGGCGGAAGCGGACGCTACGGCGGGGCTCGAGCTGGTGGCCATGATTGTCATCGCGGTTGCATCGCCGACACGTCCACAAACCCCGGGGCCGATAGCCACAGGGAAGGGCCGATCTCACGCTCGAAGCCGTTGGCTCGGGGAGCACCCAGACCTGCCACCCCTCAGGGCGACTGTTGGCCGGGCCTTACCCGCGACGCCTTCCAAGCATGCCGTTCGTCGAAACTCCCGTGTTCCTTGAGGTTCCTCTCGTCTCCGTCTCACCTGCCCGCGGCATCACCGCGAGGAGGCCTTGATCTTGATGTCGACGCCCGCCGGCAGGCTCAGTTTGTTGAGCGCCTCGATCGTCTTGGCGGTCGCCTGAATGATGTCGATCACCCGCTTGTGGGTCCGAATCTCGTATTGCTGGCGGGCCTTCTTGTCGATGTGGGGGCTCGAGAGCACCGTGTACCGCTCGATCCGCGTGGGCAGCGGAATCGGCCCGTGGACCTCGGAGTTGGTCCGCTTGGCCGTGTCGACGATCTCCGCCGCGCTCTGGTCGAGCACGGCATGGTCGTAGGCCTCCATGCGGATGCGGATGATTTCCTGAGTCGGACCGGCCACGTGACAAACTCCTCGGACAAATCGATCATCGGGCGGATCGAAGGATCCTCCGACGCAGGCATGCGGAACGCACACCTCCCGGCAGCACACCCCACGTTCGAGGGAACGCGGATGCCGCAACGGGCGAGCCACGAACTGTAAGGACCCTGCGAGGGGCTGTCAATGACCCCGCAAGAAACGGCCGGGGCCGGAAAACAGCCCACTGGGTGACGCAGGCTCGGGGCTGTCCGTGCCGTCTCGCCGGACAGCTGCTGCGTCGTGGGTTCCGCAGGCTCGGGGCTGCCCGTGCCGTCTCGTCGGACGCTCCCTCCGCGACCAATCCGCTTCGCGGATCGGTGCCCGCCTGCCCTGCGGTCGCTCGGAGGAAACCTCCCTCCGCAATCCTTGCTGCGCTCGGTTTCCTACGCCGCTCGATCGGCACGGACAACCCCGAGCCGTCCAACGGTTGAGCAAGCGGCAGACCGCTCAAACCGATTCGTCTGAACGCACATCGCGCGCCGCAACGCGCACGAGCACGGCCGCCCGGAGGTGCGGCCGGCGGCAGCGGCCGAAGGCCGGAGTGCCGCCAAGCCCGCCGGGGCCAGGGATGGCCCGGCGGGCGTATAGCCAGAGGCCCGGCGGGCGTATCACATGTACGCGTCGGCGGTTTCCGCGGGCGCGGGGCCGTATTTCAGCGGGGCCATGGTGAAGCTCGCCCGGCCCTGGCTCACGCTCCGAACCGCCGCGGAGTAGCCGAACATGCTCGCCAGCGGGGCCTCGGCCGTGAGCACCGTCGCCCCGCCGCGGATCTCGGTGGCCGTGATGATCGCCCGCCGCTGCTGGAGGTCGTTGATCACGTCGCCGAGATGATCCTCCGGCACGGTCACCTCGACCCTCATCACAGGCTCGAGCAGGACCGAACCAGACGCCTTGAGCAGGTTGTCGATCGCGTCGGCGGCCGCGATCCGGATCGCCACCTCACCCGGCAGCGGCTCGGGGATCGGGCTCTCGAGCACCACGATCCGCACGCCCCACAGGGGGCAGCCCTTGCCGCCACCCCGTTCAGCGCTCTCGCGAACCGCCTCGGTCATCGTGGCGGCGATCGCCGCCAGGGCCTCGCTTTCGGGGAACCAGCCCTGCTCCACCGTCACCGGCTCCTGCTCGCCGGTCGGCTCGCCGCGCACGGTGACCGTGGCCACGAGCGTCTGACCGGCCACCTGGCGATTCGACTCGCCGACCGCCGTCGCGGCCCGCTCGAGCGTCTCCTTGTAGCTCACCCGCGGCTTGTGAACCCGGCACTTGAGCTTGAAATCCCGCTCCAGCCGGTGCCGGATCACCTCCAGATGCAGCTCGCCCATCCCCGAGATCAGCGTCTGCCCCGTCTCCTCGCTCTCGAGGGCCCGGAAGGTCGGATCCTGCCGCTTCATCATCTCCAGGGCCTCGGAGAGCTTCTTCCGCTCGAGGCTCGTCTCGGGCTCGATCGCCATCGAGATCACCGTCTCGGGGAAGGTGATCGTCTCGAGCACGATCGGCTCGGCCGCGTCGCAGAGCGTGTCGCCGGTCACGCTCGCCCGCGGGCCGATCACCCCCACGATGTCGCCCGCCTTGGCCTCGGGCACCTGCTCGCGGCGGTCGGCCTGCACGTGCCAGAGCTGGGCGATGTTTTCCTTCTTTTGCTTGAGCGGGTTCCAGGCCCGGCTGCCCGCCTTGAGCGTGCCCGAATAGACCCGCAGGAAAGCGAGGTCGCCGTGCTTCTCGGCCAGGATCTTGAACACCAGCCCGCAGAAGGGCGCCTTGGGATCGGCCGGGCGGCTGATCGTGGTCGGTGTCTTGGCCGCCGGATCGAGGCCCTCCACGGGGGGCACGTCGGCCGGGCTCGGCAGGTAGGCGGCCACCCCGTCGAGCACCGGCTGCACGCCGATGCAGTCGAGCGCGGAGCCGCCGAACACCGGCACCACGAGCCGGGCGATCGTGGCCTGGCGGATCACCTTCCGCAGCAGCTCCGGCGGCAGTGGCGCCTCGGCCAGCGCCAGCTCGGCGACCTCGTCGGAGTAGTCGAAGAGCGTCGAGACGAGCTGCTCACGCCACTCGTCGGCCAGCTCGGCCACCTCCGGCGGGATCGGGCCGCGAGTCACCTGCCCGCCCCCGGAGCCGGCGGCCAGCGCCTCGTCCTTCGGCGGGAAGTTCAGCAGTTCCATGGTCACGAGGTCGACCAGGCCGCGAAACGGGTCTTTGACGTGCGGCGGCCCCATCCCCACCGGCACCTGCAGCACCAGCGGCTTGGCCCCCAGCCGCTGCTCGATCTGCTTGATCGTGCCGAAGAAGTCGGCCCCCTCGCGGTCGAGCTTGTTCACCAGCGCCAGGCGGGGAACGCCGTATTTGTCGGCCTGCCGCCAGACCGTCTCGCTCTGGGCCTCGACTCCCTCGCGGGCGCTAAACACCACCACCGCCCCGTCGAGCACCCGCAGGCTCCGCTCCACCTCGGCCGTGAAATCGACGTGGCCGGGGGTGTCGATCAGGTTCACCGTCACGTCGGCCCAGCGGAAGGAGACGGCGGCCGAGTAGATCGTGATCCCCCGCTCCTGCTCCTCGGGGTCGAAGTCGGTGACGGTCGTGCCCTGGTCCACCTCGCCGAGCCGGTGGCTGGCCTTGGAATAAAAGAGCATCCGCTCGGTGAGGGTCGTCTTGCCCGCGTCGATGTGGGCGACGATCCCGATGTTGCGGATTTTCTCGAGCGGCCCTGCCATCACATGCGCTCCACGGTGCCGATGCCGAGCAGGCCGAGGCCTTGGCGGAGGACGCGGCCGGTGAGGTCGCAGAGGGCCAGCCGGCTCGCGCAGGTGTCGCCCTCGGCCTTGAGCACGGGCAGCGCGTCATAGAAGGTCGAGTAGCGGCCGGCCAGGTCGTAGAGCCAGGTGGTCAGCAGGTTGGGGCGGTTGTCGGCCTCGACGTCTTCGAGCACCTCGGCGAACCGCACGAGCCCGAGCGCCAACGCCCGCTCCTGCGGCGCCGCCAAGAGCACCGGCCGGGCCGTCCGCAGGGCCGCACGGTCCACGCTCCCCTTCGCGCAGATCCCCTCCACGCGCGCCACGGCGTATTGCATGTAGGCCGCCGTATTGCCCTGCAACTGGAGCATCTTGTCGAAGCTGAAGACGTAGTCGGTGGTGCGGTTTTGCGACAGGTCGGCGTATTTGATGGCCCCGATGCCGACGGTCTCGGCCACCCGCCGCCGCGCGGCGTCGTCCATCTCGCCGCGGCCCGCCTCGGCCACCACCTTCGCCGCCCGCTCCACACCCTCGTCGAGCAGGGCCTCGAGGCCCACGGTGTCGCCGGCGCGAGTCTTGAACGGCCGGCCGTCCTCGCCGAGCACGGTGCCGAAGCCGACGTGCACGAGCTCGACGCCGTCGATCCCGGGCAGCCCCCACCGGCGGGTCGTCGC
>JBILOA010000048.1:0-8217 GCA_044374735.1 Pirellulales bacterium
CCTCCGACTCGTTCGGCCGCAACGCAGCCCTCGTCGCCGCGGTGCTCGGCTGGATGTTCGATGGCTTCGAGATCGGCCTGTTTCCACTCGTCGGGCCGCGGGCCCTCGACGACCTGCTCGCCGGCCAACTCGCCGCCGACCCGGCCGCCAAGGATGCCTGGTTCGGTTCGATCATGGCCGTGTTCCTGGTGGGGGCGGCCTGCGGGGGAGTGCTCTTCGGCTGGCTCGGCGACCGGATCGGCCGCGTCCGAGCGATGAGCGCGAGCATCCTCACGTATTCGATCTTCACGGGGGTGTGCGGCTTCGCCACCGACGCCTGGCAGATCGCCGCGGCACGGTTCGTCGCCAGCCTGGGGATGGGCGGCGAGTGGGCCCTCGGCGTGGCCCTCGTGAGCGAACTCTGGCCCGATGCGTCGCGGCCGCTGCTCGCCGGCATCATCGGGGCCGCCGCGAACGCCGGCATGGCCCTGGTCGCCGTGGTCAGCCTGCTGCTCGTGGCGATCGTGGCGACGGCCCGTGACGGCCTGCTGGCCGCCGGGCTGGGCGAGGCGACCGTCGAGTGGCTGACCAGGGGCGACGCCTGGCGGCTCCTGATGATGGCAGGCGCCCTGCCCGGGCTGCTCGTGTTCTTCATCCGGATGCTGGTTCCCGAGTCGGAGCGATGGGAGGAGTCGCGGGCCCAGGGGGCGACGTCGCACTGGGTCACCCGTGACCTGCTCGGCGTGCTCGGAGGCGGCCTCGCCGTGCTCGCGATCGTGGCCGTCTGGATGCCGGGAGGGCTCGTCGCCCGCACGGGCAGCGGCCTCGCGGGGGCCGTGGCCACGCTCACGGGCCTCGGCCTCGCGCTCGTCGGCTTCCTCCACCCCGTGCGCGGCTACCTCCGGCGGGCCGAGGCGGCCGGGGCGATCAGCGCCGATTCGGCCCGCCGCACGCGGCGGCACCTGTTGCTGGCCGCCTGCCTGGCCGGCGTGCCGTTGATGGGCACCTGGGGCTCGGTGCAATGGATCGTGAAGTGGGCGATCGCGCTCGACAAGGCGGCCGTGGCCGCAGGGGCCGCCCCCGCCTGGCACGCCAAGGAAGCGACACAGATCGCGATGGGGATCGGCGCCATTGTGGGCACGATCGTGGTGGCGCTCGCCGCGGGCCGGTTCGGCCGCCGGATCGCCTACTTGACCTTGTGTGCCGCGTCGATCGCCAGCATCGCGGCCCTGTACCTTGGCTTCCGGTCGTACGGGGGCTGGTTCCTCCTCGCCGCCGCGGTCGTCAACGCGACCACGGCCGGCTTCTACGGCTGGTTTCCCCTCGTCCTGCCCGAACTCTTCCCCACTGCCGTGCGGACCACGGCCCAGGGCTTCGCCTACAACTTCGGCCGTGTGCTGGCGGCGATCGGTTCGTTGCAGACGGCGCCGCTGGTGGCCTTCTTCGCCCGCGGCCTCGATCCCGCCCGGATGGAGGTCGAGGCGTTTCCCCGGGCGGGCCTCTGGCTCTCGGCGATCTATCTGCTCGGCGCCGTGCTGATCTGGCTGATCCCCGAGACGAAAGGCCGCCCGCTGCCGGAGTGAGCCCCGGGGCGTCGCCGTCTCAGGCGAGGATCCCCTCGATCACGTGGCCGTGGACGTCGGTCAGGCGGCGGTCGATGCCGTTGTTGCGCCAGGTGAGCTCCGTATGCTCGAGGCCCAGCAGCCGCAGCACGGTGGCGTGGACGTCGTGCACGGTGGTGGGATGGTCGCGGTCGAGCGGCTTGTAGCCCCACTGGTCGCTCTCACCGCAGGTCACGCCCCCTTTGATGCCTCCGCCGCAGAGCCAGTTGGTGAACACGAAGGGATTGTGGTCGCGGCCCTTGCCCCCCTGCGAGCTCGGCATCCGGCCGAACTCGGTCGTCCAGAGCACGAGCGTGTCGTCGAGGAGGCCGCGCTGGTCGAGATCCTTGATCAGGGCCGCCGCGCCCCGGGCCATCCCGGTCGCCAGGGGCCCGTGATCCCGTTCGACGTCCTCGTGGCTGTCCCAGTTACGGCGCGGGTGGCCGTTGTCGTTGCCGCTCCAGACCTGCACGAACCGTACGCCCCGCTCGAGCAGCCGCCGCGCGGTGAGACACCGGAGGCCGAAGTGGTGGGCCTCCTCCTCGGCGTTGATCCCGCTCGGCCAGGTCGCGCGGCCCCGGTCGATCCCGTACATCCGCAGCACGTGCTCCGGCTCGCCGTCGAGGCCCAGCGCCTCCGGCGCCGCCAGCTGCATCCGCGCGGCCAGCTCGTAGCTCGCGATCCGCCCCTCGAGCCGGCCATCGCCCGCACGAGCGGCCAGATGCCGACGGTTGAGCCGCTCCAGGGCCGCCCGCGCGGCCGCGTCGGCGGCGGGTGTCACGAACCCGCCCACCCGGTGCGGCCGCAGGTCGACGATCGGCTCGTCGCCGGCCGGGTGGATCACCGTGCCGCTGAACTGCGCCGGCAGGAAACCGGCGTCCCAGTTCTTGACGCCGTTCGAGGCGTAGCCGCGGTGGTCGGGCAGGACCACGAACGCCGGCAGGTTGTCGTTCTCGGATCCCAGGGCATAGCTCACCCAGCATCCGGCCCCCGGGAAGCCCGGCAGGACGAAGCCGGTGGTTTGGTGAAGCGTCGCCGCCGAGTGCACGCCCGACGGGCTGACCATGTTGTGGATGAACGCCATCCGATCGACCACGTCTCCGAGCGGCGCGACCACGTCGGCGAGCAGCTTGCCGCATCGGCCGTGGGGCTTGAAGGCCCAGATCGGCTTGAGCCACGGCCCGAGTCCGTTCTGAAAAGCCTCCACCGGCTCTCCGAAGTCGCTCGGCTGGCCGTGCCGCTTCACGAGCTCCGGCTTGTGGTCGAAGAGGTCGATGTGGCTCGCCGCACCCGCCATGAAGAGCTGGACGACCCGCCGGACCTTCGGCGGATGGACGCAGGCCGGATGAAGCGGTGCCGAGCCCACCGCACCGGCGAATGCCTCGCGTTCAGTCGCGAGGAGCGCCGCCAGCGCGACCGAGCCCAGGCCGCCTCCCGAGGCGGCGAGCCAGTCACGGCGGGTGAGGGGGATCTTCATCTCAGTCGACGAACGAAAACTCGTTCAGGTTGAGGATCGTGCGGCAGGCGTTGGCCAGTCCATGGACGACCACCAGTTCCACGAGCATCGCCCGTTCCTCGGCGTCGGGCGAACGGCCGAGCGCCAGCCGGAAGGCCTGGTCGACCTGGGCCGTCGGATCGGCCCCCGCCTCGCGGGCCAGCCGGTCGGCAAACCGCTGCGATTGCACGAGCATGAAGCCGTTGTTGAGCAGAGCCAATGCCTGCGGGGCCGAGATGCTCTCGTTCCGCTTCTCCACCCGCATCGACGGGTCGGCGCAGTCGAGGCAGGTCATGAACGGCTGCGTCTGGCTGCGGACCACGAACCGGTAGACACCCCGCCTCCAGGTGTTGCGATCCTCGGGATCGGCCAGGTCGTAGCGGTAGTGGGGGGAGTGCTGCGGGTGTTCGATCGCGAAGTCCTGCCAGCCCGGACCGCCCATCGCCAGGTCGAGCGTGCCGGCGGCGGCGAGCACGGCGTCGCGGATCGCCTCGGCCTCGAGCCGGCGGCGGTGCTGCCGCCAGAGGAGCGTCGCCTCGCCGTCGACGGCGGCGCACTCGGGCCGCACCGCGCTCGACTGCCGGTAGGTCGCACTCGTCACGATCAGCCGGTGGAGTGCCTTGAGCGACCCGCCGCCGTCGCGAAACTCGGCCGCCAGCCAATCGAGCAAGGCGGGGTGCGTCGGAGCGGCCCCCATGCGGCCGAAGTCGCTCGGGGTGGCAACGAGGCCCCTGCCGAAGTGGTACTGCCAGACCCGATTGACGATGCTGCGCCAGGTGAGCGGGTTCCCGGGATCGACGAGCCAGCGGGCCAGCGCCGCCCGCCGGTCTCCCTCGGCATGGTCGGCCGGCAGGTCGAACCGCGCCGGCAGCGCCGTGACGAGGCCGAGCGTGCCGGGGCCTATCTCGCGGGTCGGGGCGTTCACATTGCCCCGGGCCAGCACGTGGATCGGCCGGGGCTTGCCCCCGCGCAGAGCGGCCGTGACCGAGTAGGCGACCTGGAGCGGCGGCAGGCTGCGCTGCTCGGCCTCCACGGCCTCCAGCTCGGCGACCACCCTCCCGTACTCGGCGGCCCGCTCCGCGCCGGCCTGCGCCAGCAGTTCCGCCCGCTCCGCCTCCAGCCGCTGCCGTGACTCCTGCGGGCCTCGCGGCGCCTCGCCGTCCACGACGTTGGCCCGCCGCCACCGCGGCGCTGCCTCGATCGAGTCGAGCGACGTCACGGCCCGGCCACGGGCCGCGTTCTCACCCTCGGGCGTGAGCGCCTCGATTTCGGCGAGGGCGAAGATGAAGTCGTTCTTCCGGGCCGCGAGCTTCGTGGCCGTGACGCGGAGATACCGGCCGCTCGTTCCGGCCGGCAGCGTCTGCGGGGCGACGCCGGGATTCGGCACGTCCGTGGCTTCGAACGCGGCCACGGTGGCGATGCCCGCGCCAAACGCGGGGTCGTTCGAGACCTCGACCCGATACCGAACCGGGAATCCGAAGCCGGCCCCGATGCCGTTGAAGGTGTCGTGGCAGGGACGCAGCACGATGTCGCGGATCCTCCGCTCCGCGCCGAGGTCGATCTGCACCCACTTCTCCGCGACCGGCACGGGCGAGATCGCGGCGTGGTAGCCGTAGGCGGGCCCGGTGTTGCCGACCTCGGCCGAGCCGGCTTTGGCCAGCTCCTGCTCGACGGCCGCGAGCCGCGGCCCGATCGCCGCCTGGAGTTCGCGCCGCCTCGCCTCGGCGGCCGCCTTGCGGGCCTGCAGGGCGTCGCTCCGGCGTTTGCCTTCGTGGTCGGTGGCGTAGCGACGGTCATCGCGATCGAGCGCGGCGAACACCGCCTGGAGCGCGTAGTAGTCGTCTTGCGTGACCGGATCGAACTTGTGGGCGTGGCACTGGGCGCAGTGGACGGTCACGCTCGCAAACGTGCCGATCGTGTTGGCCACCATGTCGTCGCGGTCGAGGTGCCGTGCGATCTTGCCGTCGGTCTTGGTCTCGGGCACCTCGCGATGGCCGATCAGGTCCCACGGGCCGGCCGCCAAGAACCCGATCGCCTCCTCGCCGTCGCGGGTTCCCGGCCAGAGCACGTCGCCGGCAACCTGCTCGGACACGAACCGGCCGTAGGGCTTGTCGGCGTTGAGAGCCCGGATCACGTAGTCGCGGTAGGGCCAGGCATTGGGCCGCGGCTGGTCCTTGTCGTAGCCGTGCGTATCGCCGTAATGGACGACGTCGAGCCAGTGCCGCGCCCAGCGTTCGCCGTATCGCGGCGACGCCAGCAGCCGATCCACGAGCCGGTCATAGGCCTGAGGATCGGGGTCTGCGACGAAGGCCTCCACCTCCTCGGGCGCGGGCGGCAGGCCCGTCAGATCGAAGAACAGCCGGCGAATCAACACGCGGCGATCCGCCGTGGGCGAGGGCGACAGCTGTTTTCCGGCGAGCGTCGCCCTGATGAAGCGATCGATCGGATTGCGATCCTCCTCCACACCGGGCAGCGCCGCGAACCGGGCCTCGGCGTCCGGAACCGGCGGCTTCACGATCGGCTGCCACGCCCAGTGGTCGAGCCGCGGGTCGGACGCGGCCTCGCCGGCGACGCTCCCGGGCCACGGCACACCGGCTTCGATCCAGGCCGCGAGGGCCGCCACCTCGTCCGCGGAAAGCCGCTCCCCGTCCGGCGGCATGCGCTGCTCGACGTTCGTGGTCGCCACACGCCGAATGAGTTCGCTCCGCGCCGGCTGCCCCGGGACGACGACCGGACCGAAGTCACCTCCCGCCAGCAGGCCGGTCCGCGAATCGAGCCGCAGGTTCGACTCGGCCGCGTCCGGGCCGTGGCACTCGCCGCACCGGGCCGCCAAGATGGCTCTCGCGAGCGCGTGAGGCTCGTCGGGAGGCGTTGCCAAGCCATCGCCGCAGGCAGTGGCGGCCAGGAGAACCATCACCGGGAGGATGCGAGCGGCCATGGAGACGATTCCCGACATCACGGGCTCACGACGCGTCTCGCTCGTCGCGCCGCGGACAAGTGCGGGGCGATGAGGAACACCCGGCGGGCGGGCGAAACCGATTGTACTCCGTCCGTTCGTTCAAGCTGACGCATTGCCGCGCCGGGCACGAGCCGCTCTCAGGCCCGCAGCCGGCGGAGGATGCCCGCCACCACGCGGGCCAACGCTCGGGGCTCCTGCAGCAGGGCATGCATCGCGCCGTGCTCAGGGCTTGGACGTCCGCCGTCCTCCAGTTCGCCGCGACCCTACGGCCGGCTTCTTCCCGATTCCCTCGACCCGTCCAGAAGGGCCTTCAGCTCGGCCGCCACATCGGGGCGTTCGTGAAACAGGTTGGTGGTCTCGCCGGGATCGTCGGCCAGATTGAAGAGCTGCCCCGGTGCGTCAGGAGCTGTTTCCGGCAGGGCGAACCGGTCGAGCGGGGGCTCCGCGTAGTCGTTGCCGCCGGAGCCGCCATGGTCGAGGTATTTCCACGGGCCACGCCGGATGGAAAGCGTGCGGACCCCGCCGACCGCCTGCGTGAGAAGGTAGGGCCGAACCGGGCCGTCGGCGCGGCCCAGCAGGACCGGGAGCAGGTCGAAACTGTCCTCCGCGGCTTCACGAGGCAGGTCGGCCCCCGTCACGGCGGCGAGCGTGGCCATGATGTCGGTCAGACTGACGGTCTGATCCGTCGTCGTGCCGGGCTTCACGCGGCCGGGCCAGCGGACGATGAGCGGCACGCGATGTCCGCCCTCCCAGCCGTCCCGTTTCATCCCGCGCCACGGACGCGCGCCGTCGTGCCGATGGTCGGCCCGCATCTGGACGACGCTCACCGTCTCCGGACCATTGTCGCTGGTGAAGATCACCAGTGTGTCCCTGGCCACGCCGAGGCGTTCGATCTCATCCAGCAGGGCTCCGACGACATGGTCGAGTTCGAAGATGAAATCCCCGTGGGGCCCGGCCTCCGTCGATCCCCGAAATGCCTCTCCGGCGAATGACGGCAGGTGGACGGCCTGCGTGGCGTGCAACAGGAAGAACGGCGTGTCGGGCGTGCGGCGGACGTGCTCCCGCACAAACTCGCGGCTCTTCTCCAGCAAGAGCAGGTCGATTTCCTCCATGGGGAAATCAGGAGCGATCAGCCCCTTCCGGCAGTCGCCCGAGTACGGATGGCGCGGCAGCGTCGACACGTCGAGCGGGCCCGCGGGCGGCACCGGCACGCGGTCGCCGTCGATGAACGCATACAGCCAGTCCGTCGTCGGGCAGCACGCCGTGCCGAAGAACGAGTCGAAGCCGTGATCCAGCGGGCCTCCCTCCACCCGTCGGGAGAAGTCGATCCGGGAGACGGCCTCCGGGCGGCCGTCGTGAATCGGCAAGCCGGCTCGGTCGCGGAAGGTCAGGCCGACGTGCCACTTGCCGACCACCGCCGTCGCGTAGCCCTGCTTCTTCATCATGGCTGGGAGCGTCAGCCGCCCCGGCGCGATGAGCGAAGGCCCGCCAGCGCCCGTGAAGACGGTTGCTCCCCGAGGTACGCGAAACGCCATCTGGCCGGTCAACAGGCTGTAACGCGTCGGCGTGCAGACGGTCGCCGGGCTGTGGGCATCGGTGAACCGTATGCCCTCCCGCGCCAGGCGGTCGAGGCTCGGCGTCGGCACCTTCGACTCGGCGTTGAAGCAGCCCACGTCCCCGTATCCGAGGTCGTCGGCCAGGATCAGGAGGACGTTGGGCCGAGAGGCGTCGGCGACCCGCACGCCGGACGTCGTCGTGAGGAGGAGCACCGCAATGATTGCCGTCGCTCGAATCATCGGAGGTGATCCCCGTGCACGCGATGCCGAACCTGTCCGCCCTGCCTCATGGCCTCCAGAGCCGCAAGGCGGCCACCTTCGTGTGCGGGAGACCCCGAAGCCGGTTGTGACACGGACGGTTCACTCCGGCAGCCGGGCCAGGATTCGCAGCGGGCCTCCCGATCCGCCGGCGATCTTCATCGGCAGAGCGGCCACGAAGGCCCCTTCGGCGGGAAGCGCCGACAGGTCGGCCACGTTCTCAAAGATCGGGGTGTTCGCCGCGCAGAGGGCGACGTGGGAACCGAAGAGCGTCGAAGGGCCGTGGTCGATGCTGGCCGTGTCGATGCCCACGGCCTTGACCCGCCGGTGCTCCACGAGCCACTTCGCGGCCTCGGGGGCGAGCCCGGG
>JBILOA010000049.1:0-8198 GCA_044374735.1 Pirellulales bacterium
TTCCTCGAGAGCCCGGAGTATCGGCAACGGCAGGGGAATCCGCCGCCCGCCGCGACAGCCGCGGCGTCGGCCGAGTTCGTGCCGCCGGGCCACTACTACTCGGCGATCCCGTCGGCCGACGATCGGCGGCGGGCCCTGGCCAACTACCTGGCCGGGCCGACGGACCTGCCGGGGATCGACCTGGGCATCGAACGGCAGTGGGCGCTCCTGGAAGAACTCCGGCCGCTGCTCGAGTCGGGCGGCCTCGCCGACGAGCCGGGCGGCGGGCGACGGTATGGCTTCACCAATCCCTCCTTCGGGCCCGGCGACGCGATCGTGCTCCAGGCCCTGATGCGGCACTTCCGGCCGCGGCGGATCGTCGAGGTGGGCTCCGGCCACAGCTCGGCCTTGATGCTCGACGTCGACGAGTTCCACCTCGGCCGCAGCGTCGAGTTCACGTTTCTCGAGCCCTACCCCGACCTGCTCAAGAGCCTGATGCGGCCGGGTGACCCCACCTGGGCGATCCGCCAGCAGATCGTGCAGGAGGCGGATCTCGACCTGTTTCGTGGGCTCGCCGCCAACGACATCCTGTTCATCGACTCGACCCACGTGCTTAAGGCCGGCAGCGACGTGAGCCGCCTGCTGTTCGAGGTGCTGCCGGCCCTGGCGCCCGGCGTCGTGATCCACGTCCACGACATCTGCTGGCCGTTCGAGTATCCCTCGACCTGGCTCGACGAGGGGCGGGCCTGGAACGAGGCCTACGCCCTGCGGGCCTTCCTGCAATACAACCGCTGCTTCTCGATGCTGCTGTTCACCAACTGCCTGATCCACCGCGATCGGGGCTGGTTCGAGCGGCACGCGCCGACGATCCTGCGAAACGTCGGCGGCAGCATCTGGCTCCGCCGGGACGCCTGACCCGCACTCGGTTCGCTCGCCGGCCCGGGTGGGTGACGTCATCCCGACGCGACGCACTTCGATCAGGCTTCGATGCACATCCCATCCGCCCGCCTCTGGACTGATCGCCTGGCCTGGCTCGCGCTCGCCGGCGCGGTCGCGGTCGCGCTCTGGCCGGAGCCTGACGCAAAGCTCCTGACGCCCGCTGCGGGATGGCGCGTCGAGGGAGCGGGCGAGCAAGACGTGAGTTTCCGCCCCGCTGCTCTGCAGCATGCGACCCATTTCCTTCGGGACTCCGTTCGGCTCCATCCCGAGTCGAGAATCTGGCGGGCGTGGACCCCCAGCCTGAAAAACGTACCGCTCCGCCTGACGTCACCGCCGTTCCGGGCGGCTCCGACCTTGTCCATTCCCGTCACGGGCCGGACGAGCGGCATGAGCGGCCCGAATGCCCTCTGGATCGAGCACGTCGCCAGCGGACAGCGTCGGCCGGTGTCCTTCGGCAGCAACCACACCAGCCTCAACGAGGTGCTTGTTGTCGTGCCCTCGGACCTGGTCGGCGAAGAACTGGTCCTGCGGCTCGAAAGCACGGGCAAGCGAACGATCGGCACCGGCAGCGTGTTCGCCGTGTCATGGCTGGCCGCCGCGAAGTCGAGCTTTCTGGGCCGACTCCCGGTCCTGCTGGCCGCCATCCTCGTCTATGGCTTCTTCTTGGTGGTGGGAGCCGCGGTCGCCGCCGCCGCCGATCGGGAGGATCTCTGCCTGCCGCTGGGACTCGTGTCGCTCGGCACGGTCTCGCTCGCCGCTTTTTACTCAGTCCCCATCCTCGTGGCCGGCGGTTTGTCGGCCGCCGTGGCGGTCCGGGCCGCATGCGTCGCAGCCGGCCTGGCGGGGGCCGCAACGCTCTGGGCCGTGGGACCGCGGGCGCGAGCCCGCGGCTGGAGCCGCATCCGCGGCTATGCCTCCCTCTGGATCGGCGTCACGCTCCTCGTGGCCGCGGTGTGCGGGATGATCAACACCGGCACGGGCCACTGGGAGCCGAACTATCGCTTCTGGCCGGCGACCTGGTCGTCGGATCACGAGCTTCCCTGGCGGCTCGCCGAAGGTATCCGCCGCGGCGACGCGCTCGCCACCATCTTCGGTGACCGCTGGCGACCGACGGACCGTCCGCCGTTGATGGCCGCTGCCTATCTCTTGATCGGCGACGTGATCGCGGCCCTGCAGACGTTCAACGACGGCGCCTATCTCACCGGCGTGTCCTTCAACACCGTCGCCATCGCCCTGAATACGCTCTGGATCCCGGTGGCCTCCTGGCTGCTCCGGGAGGTGATCGGGGGCCTGTCACGGCGAGCCGCCTGCCTGGTCGTCGGCTTCGCCGCCACCGTCCCCTACTCCTTCTTCACCACGACCTACGGCTGGCCGAAAGCCTTCGGTGCCGCCTTTGCGCTGGCCTGCTTCGGCCTCGTGATCGAACAGCGACGGAATGAGGCGGGGTCGGCGGCCCGGATTCCCTGCCTCGCGGCCTTGGCGGCCTTGAGCCTGCTGGCCCATTCCAGCACGGCGGCCTTCTTGACTCCCCTGGCGCTGCTGTTCGCCACCGGGATCCGCTGGCGCATCTGGCGGCCCGTCGCGGCCGGCTGCCTGATCACGGTCGTGCTGCTGGGCAGTTGGGTGGCGTACAAGCGAGTCATGCTGCCGAGCCACGAGCCGGTGCTCAAGTATGCGCTCACGAACGACCCCGGCCTTGATCGGCCGGAGCAAAGCGTGATCGAGGCGGTGCAAAGCCGCTACGCCGACATGAGCCTCGGGGAATGGCTGCGGCTCAAGCGCGAGATGCTCCTCGATGCCGTCGTGCCGATGCGGGCGGAGCCGGCCCAGCCCCTCAAGAACCGGGCGGGCGACGCGTCGTGGCTGGCCCTCCTGAGGGCCTGGGACTTCCACGTGCCGACGTTCGGCAATGCCGCCGCCTGGCTGGCCGTCCTGGCGGTCGCGATCGGGGCCGGCCGTCGTCGGCCGGCGGATCCCGGCGACGACGCCGCGGTCGCGCTGATCGCCGTGTCGGTCGCGAGCCTGGCAGTTTACATGCTCGTTTGTCTTGCGCCCCCGATCCTCTCGAGCCTGCCGCACGCGGCGTGGTTCGGCCTGGCGATCGGGGGCGGCGCGTGTCTCGCCCGGCGATCCCCACGGCTGTTCGCCGTCCTGCTCGCGGCCCAGCTGCTCTACGTCGGGATCGTGTGGCTCGCCCATCCGTTCATGCACGCCATCACGGTCGACATCTCTGCCGTGGTGCTCGCCACCGCGGTCGTCGCCGCCGTGCTCGGCGGATGGCCGTGCCGGATCAGGCGGCCCGACGGCGACGCAGGAGCCGCCGCCACCACGGCCGCCGGTTTGCCCGGAGATGCCGCTCGAGATCGAGGCCCCGAGAGCGGAGGTCAGGCCGCAGGGCCAGGAACGTGCTGAACAGCCGCTCCATGATGAAGGGCACGTAGGGGGCGTCGATCTCGCGGTCGGCCCGTGACCAAGCGAGCGCCCGGTCGGCCGCGTCGAGCCCGGAGAGGATCTGGCGGTGCACCGGTTCGCAGAAGGCCATGTATTCATCCCAGAACCGCCGCGTGCCGGCCCAGTAGTTGCAAAACAGCACCTGCTCCCGCGGCTGCTCGAGCGTCGCCAGATCGACGGCCACGCCGACTTGGTCGAAGATCCGCTGGGCCAGGCCGATGATCCCCGGGTGGTGGACCTCGGCTTGCTGCCAGATGCCGGTGAACGGCCGCGGCTCGACCCGATGCGGATTGACGAAGTAGACGTCGTGGCCTGGGTGCCGCTCGACGAACTCCACGAACGCCCGGCCGGCGATGCCGGTCTTGGCGCCGAACTTCCACGAGAGAAAACCCGTCACGTCGCCGGCCCGGCAGCGGCCGGCGAGCCACTCCGTGCGGAACACGTGATATTCCCGCCACTCAGGCCGCGGGTTCGCCCGGTTGTCGTAGGGAAGGAAGGCGGGATCGAGCGCCGCCCACTGGGCGTCGTCGTAGTAGATCTGGTGGATGCAGACGGCCATGGGCTGTCTCACGTCGGCTCGAGGGCCACGATCACCTGCATCGGATCGGACGGTGTCCATTCGACATCCGTCAGCCGCCAGCCATCCGCGAGGCCCGCGAGATGGTCGAGTGTGAGCGATGTCTTGCCGTAGGTGATCTCGCCGTTCGCTGCCGGCGGCCGGTGGTTCGGCAGGAACGCAAACCCCGTCTTCCGGTGGCGGTCCACATAGGTGGCGCTATCTTCAAGTCCCAGTTGTATCCAGTATTCAACGGGTCGGATCGTGAGGCAGAGCAGGCCATTCTCCCGGATCGATTGCCGCAGGGTCCGCAGGACGGTTCGGGCGGTCGCCTGGTTCAGGTGCGTGAACACGCTGAAGGCGAAGATCACGTCGAACGGCCCGGCGAAGGGGAGACTGTTCGGAACTTCATCGCTGACGGCCAGGTGGCACCGGAGGCCGCTTTCCTGGCAGAGCCGAATCGATTTATCCCATGAGTCGACGCCGAACAACGCGGCTTCCGGCACGGCGTGCAGAAGCAGCCGCAGCAGCCGCCCCCAGCCGCAGCCGAAGTCCAGCACCTGCGCCTGCTCGATGCCGCGGTGGGAGCGTCGGCCCCAGAGCGAAAGCAGGGTGCGCACGAACGCCAGCGATTGGCTCATGAGGACGCTGCCGTGATTGCCGGTCCAGTTGCGTTGCACCTCCTCCGAGGCCATCGTGGGGAGGCGGGCGGCGAGGGCCGGCAGGTGATTCGGCACGGCAAGCAGGAGTTCGCCGAAGATCTCCAGAGGGACGGTGCGGAGCGCTTCGTGCAGCGGCGTCTGCGGCGCGCGCGTCAGCAGGTTTTCGACGCGAGCAAGTTCCGAATCGAACAGTTCGAACATCAGGCGGCCCACCGGGTGCTGCTGGCAGCCTGATCACGGCTGACCGACGGGGGGTCGATCAGGAACTCGATCAACCGGGCGAGGTCGGCCGCCTGTCGGGCGGCCACCGTCGCGAGCTGGCCGCTGAGCTTCTCGGCCGGCGGCGGGGCGGCGAGGATCGTGCGGATCGCCACGGTGATGCTCGCGAGGTCGAAGGGGTCGCAGGCAATCGCCGCGGCGCCGCAGACCTCGGGCACGGCCGTGTTGGCAGCGACGACGCTCGGGGTGCCGTGGGCCATGGCCTCGAGTGGCGGATATCCGAACCCCTCGTTGAACGACGGGTAGAGCAGGAACCGCGCCTCGCGATAAAGGTGCTCGAGCCGCTCTGGCGGCAGATGGGGCAGCGTGACGAAGCGGTCGGGGTGGGCGAGCGACGCGAGGCCGAGGTCGTCGACTCGGCCGATCCCGGTCAGCAGGAACTTCAGCCCGGGATGCTCCGCCGCGAAGCCGGGGTCGGAACAGAGCCGGTCGAAGGCGGTCACCGCCGCGGCGGCGTTCTTCTCGATGCGCCCGGCGTTCACGAACAGGGCGAACTCGTCGCGGCCGGCCTCGACACCCGGCACGGCGAACGGCTCGGCGGCCGGCCGGTCCTTGGCGGGTGCAAACAGCACCTCCAGCCGCCGCTCGCAGCCGACTCGCGCGCGGATCGAGGCGGCCGAGTGCTCGGAGACCGTCACGAGCCGATCGATCGCGGGGCTGCGGCAGATGCCCTCGTACATGGTCCGCAACTGCCCGGCGACCACCGCCTGCCGGGCCAGCTCCTGCCGGGCCTGGTCCGGACTGCACCGCTGCTCCGCCCGGCAGCCGCTCGCCCGCCGCGCCTCGAGTACCTGCTCCCACTCCTCGGACAGCACCTGGTCGCGAATGTCGTGCAGCGTGCCGACCACGCGGGTCGTCCCGCCCGTGAAGGCGAGCGGGCCGCCGACCCGCTTCTGGTATTCGTAGCCGGTGTAGACGACGATCGCCGGCGCGAAGAAGGAGCTGAACGGGCCCGCATTGACGAGCCCCGCAATCTCGGCGAACGACTTCACGGCCACGATGTTCACGGCGTGCTCGCGGCAGGCCTGCCACACCCAGCCGTCGATGAAGAGCGCGGGGTCGAGCGCGGCCCAGACCTGCACGTCGCCGCGACCAGCCGCGGCGGCGACGAGCGCCTTGAACACCGCCTTGCCGTATTCGCCGCCACCATGGAAGCCGGGCTGGCAGAAGAGCAGGTCGACGAGCACGTGCGTGCGGCCGTCGCCAGTGAGGATCGGGATCTCGGCGGCGTCGGCGGCCAGCCACTTGCCCCCCATGGCGGCCGCGTGCCGCTCGAGCCGGGTGCGGCAGAGCTGGGCCGTTTCGACGACCGCGCGGTACCCGAGTTCGAGCTTCCGCCGCTCCGGCACCCGCGCCGTCGAGACACCTTCCTCGTGGGCGATCGCGATCCGGGGATCGTAGACGGCGAGGTGACCCGTGAGCAGGCAGTCGACCGCCAGCAGAAACTCCTCCCCGTAGAGGAAGGTCCGCTCGTCGAAGGCCAGGCGGCGCTCGGCCGTGAACACCGGCGAGAAGACGTAGGCGGCGCCCTGGAGGATCGGTTCGCGGAGCGTGGCCGACTCGGGGCTGCGGCGGCCCAGGCGCCGGAACTCGGCCGGCCCGCCCGCCTCCCAGGTGGCCCGCTGCCGTTCGTAGAGTTCGCCGAGCGCCGCCCAGTCGCCGGCCTCGTAGACCTCGTCGTTCCAGGGGTTCTCGTGGCGACCGTCGGGCGTGACGATGTCGGGCCCGAGCACCGACCAGGCCCGCTCCGCGAACGACGCCAGACACTTGTCCATGAACTCGGGGTCGCCCACGACCGTGTCGTTGTTGATCACGGCGATGAAGCCGGCCCCGAGCACGTCGCGGGCATGGGCGTAGCCGACGTTGTTGCCCTTGGCGAAGCCGAGGTTTTCGCCCGTGAGCAGAAGCGTCACGTCGGGCGAGGCAGCGAACAGCTCGCGGGTCCGGGCGACCGCCGCCGGCTCGGAGCCGTTGTCGACCACGACGACGTGCACCCGGCGGTCGGCGGCCGAGAGCTGCCGCAGCGAAGCCACGCAGCGGGCCGTGACCTCAGGCTGGTTGAACTGGAGCACCACGAACACGAACGGCTCGTCGGCCCGCGGCCGCGCGGCCAGCACCGCCGCCGCGACCGCCGCCGGATCGGTGAGCGGAATGACACCGTGCCCGAGCTCGCACGCGGGCTGGCCCGCATCGACACGGAGCCGGTGGCCGGCGGCCGCCAGCCCCGCGACTGCCGCGACATGGTCGAGCAGGAAGCCGTGCGTGGCCTCGCTCACGTCACCGCCAAAGAGCGTGCGGAGCCGCGCCCGCCGGTGCTCGAGCACGGCCGCGTGTCGGGTCGGCACGCGTGCGGCCGAATGGGTGGCGGCGGCAGACTCCGTCACGGCCCGCCGCCCGGCGGCCTGGGGCACGAGCGCCGCCGCCGTCTGCTCGAGGGCCGCATAGCCGTGCCGCACGTCGGGCTCGAGATGGGCACCCTCGGCCCATTCGTTCCAGGCGTTGATGAACACGAGCTGCCGCTCGGGGGGCTGCTCCCGTTGCATCTGCTCGACCGCGCCCCGCAGCCAGCGGCCGTAGAGCGCAGGCGAGGAGTTGACCCAGGCCGTGGCCCGCTCCATCCGGCGGGGCGTGTTGTCCCAGCCGGGCATCACGCCGCGGTAGAGCGGATAGTCGGCCGCCGGTCGGGCGAGCGAGTGGCAGATCGCCTCACGGTAGTCGAGCACGCCGCCGCGGAAGCGGCGGTCCATCCCGGGGAGCCCAGTGTCGCGGAGATTGGCGGCGGGGATCTGCAGCGGCGGAAACTGGATCGCCGCGTCGAAGCCGTAGCTCCGCGGGTCCGCCTGGTCGAAGGAGTGGACCGCGGCCAGATGCAGGCCCGGCAGGCCTTCCCGCTCGGCCAACCGCCGCCACCGGTCCGCGGTGGCCGCCGGGTCGGCGAGCAGACCCGGCCGGTAGACGGCCAGGAGCGGTCGGCCCTCGACGGTGATGTAGCGGGCATCACGCAGGGCCGGCAGCAGGTCCCGCAGGAACCGCTCGTCGCCGTCGGCCGAGTGCCGCTGCTCGAGGAGCACCTCGCGATCGAGGCCGTCCCAGGTCCGCGTCCAGTTTTCGTTCGCCCAACAGAGGCAGAAGGGAAAGTCCGGGCGGCCGCTCGCCAGCAGTCGCTCGACCGGCTGCTCGAGGATCCGCCGGCCGTCGAACCAGTAGTGGTAGAAGCAGAAGCCGTGGATCCCGTGCCGGCGGGCCATCGCGGCCTGCCGCTCGAGCACGGTCTCGTCGGCCAGGTCGTAGTAGCCGACGTCCGGATGCGGCACGCGCGGCTGCTGGTGGCC
>JBILOA010000050.1:0-8145 GCA_044374735.1 Pirellulales bacterium
CCGTGGCTCAATCAAGCCAGTCGGCCTCCGCCAGCCGCTCGGGCGTGTAGGTTTCGGTCACGTAGCTGATGTCCTTGGAGATCAGCGACTCGACCTCGAGCTTGAAGCCGTTGGAGAGCATCGTGGCGATCTCCTTCTGCCAGGCCTTCTTGCCGGCAAACCAGGGATAGGCCGCGATCTGCTTGGCCCGCTTGACGTCGGTGTCGGAGAGCGCGATCTGCACGCTCTGCGAGAGCTTACACCGGTCGTAGTCACGGCTCCGGAGGCCGAGGAAGCGGGCCTCGGGAATCGCCATCCGCTTCGACTCGTAGGCGAGGTTGATCGAGCCCTGCTTGAGCACGGAGTAGATGTAGTAGCCCCAGGGGTCGTTGTCGAGCAGGCAGTACACCGGCAGCTTGAGCTCGTGGTGCAGTCGGTAGAGCATCCGGCGGACGCCCCGGGGAGGCTGGCCGTTGCCGTGGGTCAGCAGGCAGCCATGCTTCCGCCAGAACTTGTCTTCGTTGAAGCGTCGCCAGACGGTGTCCTTCTCGACGTGGAGGATGAACTTCGCGTCGCAGCTCTTGAACTTGACCACGTCGGCCTCGACGATCGAAGGGATCGAGTAGCCGCCCGATCCCATCCGCGAGCAGTCGATCTCGTCGCCCGAGTCGATGAGCGTGATCGGCCCCACCATCGCGCCGCGGTTGCTGGCATACACGTGGAGCTCCTCGCGGAGGCTCTCCAGCGTCACCTCGAGGTCCTCGATGATCGGATCGCACTCCTCCTGCGTGGCGAAGGTCTCCTCGCGGGTGCCCTCGATCGTGTGCTTGAGCAGATAGTAGAGGCCTCGGATGCTGGTGGTCTTCTGCTGCTCGATCAGCTGCTTGCAGCCGGTCGCCACCAGCAGGGTCTGCATGTAGCTCTTGGCCTGCGAAAGGTTGAACAGCTGGCGGCGGTTGGTCTGCCCGCCCATCTCGATCATCTTCCGCGCCTTGTTGAAGCGCACGTTCGAGAGGCTGCGGGCGGGGATGTCGAGGTGCAACTCCCGCTTTCGCTCGGCGGCGGCGGCGACCTCGTCGGCCAGCCCGATGATCAGCTTGCGGGTCTTGAGATCGACGGCCGGGAGCTTGGCGACGGGGATCTTGGGGGAGCGTTTCGACTTCGTGGCCATGCGCGGTAGGCTCTCGAGGACTCGGGGTTCCGGCGGGATCGCCGCCGAAATCCTACCGCCGCCCCACCCTGGCCGCACGCATGACCAAATACGTCCTCGCCTACGCCCTCCTGGCGCTGTTCATCGGCCTCGGCACCTTCCTCGTCTGCCGGCCGAGCCGCCGCTACGAGGGCGATCGCTGACGTTCCGGCGACCGGGCTGGGGGCCCGTTCACGCCTCGTCCCGCAGCAACTGTGGCGGCTCATCGAGTTCCTCGAAATCCGGCGGCAGCTGCAGCTGCCGCATGGTCTCGTCGGTCCGGCGCATGCCCTCGGCCACCTCGTCGACCCGCTGGGCGATCTCGCTCACGTCCCGCCGCGCCACCGCGCCCTCGGCGAGCGCCGCGATCTTCGCTTCCAGCCGCTCGATCTCCGCCGCCACCACGTCGAGCTTCCCGCGGGCCTCGTCGATGTTGGCGAGCCGCTCGCGGGTGGTGCGCAGGTTGTCCTCGATGGCTGTCCGCAGCGCGGCGGGCGCCTGCCCCTCCGGCAACGCGGCCAGGCGCCGCTCGAGCTCCTCGATCTGCTGGCGGAGCGACGCATCGTCGGTGTGATCGAGAAACTCGGACAGCTTGGCGGCGTTCCAGATCATCCGCAGGTGGCCCCAGAGCAGCCGCTCGAGCGACTCGGCCGCACCGCGGTCGACCCCGCTGGCGCCCGGGCCGCGCATGCTGGCCGCCAGTTCGGTCAGCTTCTGGCAGTGGGTCCGGAGCTGGTCGAACCGCCGCAGCAGCTGCGGTGGCAACTGGGCACGGATCCGGTCGTAGGCCGCCTGGGTGTCGGCCGTCTCGGCCTCGCGCCGCGCCTTCGCGTCGCCCGCATCGACGGCCGCCCGGAAGCGGTCGTTGGTGAACATGCTCGCCAGGTAGAGAATCTCGCCCGCCGCCACCAGCGGCAACACCACGTCGGGCCGCCCGCTGAGCGCGGCTACGGCCGCCCCCGCCCCCACGAAGAGCAGGTTCCAGTGGTAGGTGAACGCGGCACGGAGGTAGCGACCGGCTTGTTCGAACATCGTCACGGCACCCAGGCGGCTCCCGATCGTCAGCGATCCGGCAACGGCTTGGCCGTCGCTTCAATCCGTTCAATCTGCGCGTGGATTCGCGTCACCTGGTCGTTGAACCACGGTTCCGACTGCGCCGCGCGGGCCGGAGCCGAGGCGGCCGGGAGGATGATCTCCTCGGCGATCCGCCCCGGGGTCGTGTCCATCAGGTAGACGCGGTCGCCCAGATAGACGGCCTCCTCGACCGAGTGCGTGACGAACAGCACCGTCGCCTGCACTTCCCGCCACAGCTTCACCAGCAGGTCTTGCATGTCGAGCCGCGTGGCGGGATCGAGGGCTCCGAACGGCTCGTCCATCAGGATCACCCGCGGCCGCAGGATCAGGGTCCTGGCGATCGCCACCCGCTGCCGCATCCCGCCGGAGAGCTCGTGCGGATACTTGCCCGCATCCCGGACCGGGTCGAGCCCCACCCGCTCGATCCAGTCGAGCCCCTCGGCCTCTCGCTGCGGCCGCGGCACGCCGCGGCACTCGAGGCCGAAGACGATGTTCGCGAGCACCGTCCGGTTGTCGAAGCTCGTGTAGTCCTGGAAGACCATGCCCCGATCGGCGCCCGGCCCGGTCACCTCGCGGCCCAACACCGTCACCGTGCCACTGGTCGGCGGATGCTGCGGCTCGAGCCCGGCGACGAGGCGGAGAACCGTGCTCTTGCCGCAGCCGCTCGGACCGAGAAACGAAGCGAACTCGCCGTGGTCTGACCGGTCCGGGATCGTGAAGCTCACGTCCTCGAGCGCCAGGTACTCCCGCGGCGTGCCCACGCCGTAGCGCTTGCTGACGTTGCGAAACTCGACCGCGGCGGGCGGCGCGGTCGCGGCCGGCTCCGTGGCTGGCGTCCCCGCGCTCATGGGGCCACCTTGGCCGGCGCGGGTGATCCCTGGAGCAGGCGGCCGATCAGCCTGGGCAGCCTGCCCCGGCCGCCATAGCGATGGGGAAACAGGTCGCACTGCAGGCGCCACAGCAGCCGGTCGATGCCGTAGGCCACCAGCGCGATCAGCACCAGCACGATCAGGATCGGCTCCCGCCGGCCGAGCCGCTGCGAGATGTTGATGATCGCCCCGACGCCGGACTCGGCCTTGGCCAGTTCGGCGAGCATCACGTAGCCGAAGGCGATGCCGAACAGCAGCCGCAGCGAGTTGAAGATCGTCGGGGCGGCCAATGGCACGAGCACCTTGAGGATGATCTGCAGGCGGGTGGCTCCCAAGGTCAGCGCGGTGTCGACATACCGCTGCGGCACCTCCAGCACCGCCGCCGTCGCATCGCTGATCACGAACGCGACGCTGGCGACGAACAAGAACATCACCTTCCCCCACTCGTCGATCCCGAAGGCCAGCATGAACAGCGGAATCAGCGCGGCCATCGGGATGTTGCGGCCGAAGATCGTGACCGGGCCCAGGGCCGCCCGCACGATCGGAAAGCAGGCCGCCAGCACCCCCAGCGGCACGCCGATCACCGCGGCCAGCCCGAAACCCAGGCCGACCCGCCGCAGCGTCACGAGCATGTCGCCGAGCATGCCCTCGCGGAACAGCCCGGGAACCTCGGCCAGCGTCTCGCCCGGGCTGGGCAGGATCAGTGGGCTGACGAGTCGCTCCTCTCCGGTGCGGCCGGCCGTCACCAGAAACCACACGGCCAGCACCGCGGCCACGGTCGTGGCGCCCCACCAGACCGCCTCGATCGCCGGCAGGTCGCCCCGGAGCCGGGCGGCGGGCCGGGGCCGTCCCGCGTCAGCGTGGCCCGATCCGCCCCGCGCTTCCCGCCCGTCGGCCACGGCCGCTCACTCCTTTTCCGCGGAGTAGACCTTGATCTCGACCCGGCGGTTCAGCGAGTGCTCGTCAGGGCGCTCCATGTCGGCCGGCCGCTCCCACCCCAGGCCGTCGACCGCGAACCGGTTGTCGTCGAACTTGAACTGCTTGATCAGTTCGCCCCGCACCGCCCCGGCCCGCTCCAGCGACAGCTCCTTGACCATGTCGGCGGGCACCTTCCCCCGCATCGAGGCGTCGGTGTGGCCCTCGATCACGATCCGGGCGTTGCCGAACTGCTGCGCCAGGGTGGCCACCTCGCCGAGCACGAGATCGACCGTCGGATCGTAGGGCTCTTCGACATCGCGGCCGTCGATCTTGCGGGTGATCCGCTTGCGGAGATCGGCGCTGTTGGGGAAGAAGTGGATCACCACCGTGTTGGTGAGGATCTCCTCGTTCTCGGCCCGGATCGCGGACAGCGATTTGGGGGCCAGGGTCCGGGCGTATTCGTCCTTGCTGTCGCCGTATTTCGGCTCCTTGCCCAGCTTCTGGATCACCGAGAAGTCCATCACCCGGTCGAACGGCACCGGCGGGTTCGTGATCGCCCCCACCTTCCGGTACAGGCGGTAGGCCTGCTTCCAGATCCGCTCGAAGTTGGCGGGATTGTTGCGGTTGACGAAGAACTGGTAGTTCTCGGCCCAGTTGGTGGAGTGGGCATCGGCGAGCATCCCGAGGGTGTCGGTGGCGGGGATGTTGTAGCCCTCCGACATCAACTCGGCGGCCTTCGCCTTGGCGCTCTCCGCCTTGAGCTCCTCCATCGCGTCGAAGATGCCCCGCACGATCGCCTCGATCTTGTCGGGGTGGTCCTTGGCGAAGTCGGCCCGGGCGAACCAGACGTCGGCGATCAGCCGGTTGGCGGTCGCGGTCGTGACCAGCATCCGATTGCCCTTGGCCTTTTCCAGGTTGTAGATGTCGGGAGCCCAGGAGACGCAGCCGGCGAGCGACTTGTCGGCGTTGAAGGCCGCGGCCGCCTGGAATGCGTCGTCGGTGTAGACCAGTTCGACATCGGCAGGCTGGAGGCCCCCCGCCACCAGCATGTTGAGGGCGAAGAACTGGCTGGGGGAGTTTTGTGCCATCACGAGTTTCTTGCCGGCCAGGTCGCGCACGGTCTTGATGGTGTCGCGAACGACGATCCCGTCGCCGCCGTTGGAGAAATCGACCTGCTGGTAGATCCGGGGCATGGCCCGCGAGTCCTTGGGCGCACCGGTGCGGTCGACGAGCCCCTCGAGGAACAGCGGCACCATGTCGAGCGTGGCCCAGCCGATCTGCACCTCACCGGCGGCGTAGGCGTCCCGCATCGTCACGGGATTGTCGATCAGCACCAGTTCCAGCTTGAACGGCTTGCCGTCCGGGGTCTTCCAGACCTTGCCCGGCTTGAAGCCTTCGTTGGCGTAGATGATCGGGGCCCAGCCCGCCCAGACGTTGAGGGCGAATCGGACGGTCTCGTCCTGGAGCGGCTTGTACCCGGCGATGCCCGTCACCGGCGGCAGCCGCTCGGAGGGCTTGAACGAATACTCCTGGACGGTCGTGGGGACCGAGTCGTCCGCCGCCTCCGTGACCACGCCCTCGCCCGCAGGCCCGTCAGTCGCCTGCCCGCCGGCGCCCGCGTCGTCACCGGCCACGGGCCCGCCACCACCGCCACCGCCACCGCCGGCCGCCGGTGCGCCGCCGGCCACCGGCTTCGGGCCGCGCGGCCCCCCGCCAAACTGGTCGAGCATGCCGGCCTTCCAGGCGGCGAACCCGGCCAGGCCGAGGATCACCAGCCACACCACCACCCAGAAAGAAGCCTTGGGTTGTCCGGACATCGGTCGCCTTTCGTGTGCCCTGCGGAGGGCCTGGGGAGATTGCTGGAGAGGTTGGGGGAGAACTTCTGGAACGCTTGCGGGAGTTCGCCGGGCTCAGCCGCGAAACACGGTCTTGGGGCGGCTCTTGCCGGCCAGGTGCATCGCCTGCATGAGATCGTAGGCGGTCACCTCGCAGAGCAGTTGGGTCACCTTCTCGTGGGCCTCGGGCGAGAGCAGCGGTTCGAGCTCCTTCATGATCCCGACGAGTCGCTTCTCCTGCTCCTCGAGTTCGACGGTCGTGACGCGGCCATCGGCCACGGCATCGCAGAAAGAGTCGAGCTTGCGGGCGTATTCCGCGAGCAGCGGGGCCTCGGACTTGTCGTCGAACCAGGGGGTCTTGGCGGCCATGGCGGCTGTCTCCTCGGAGGGTGTTCGCAGGGACTCGGACAGGTGGGGACGGTTGCAGGTCGGTCAGGAACTGATGACTTCACGGATCGCGGCCGCCCGCTCCTGGAGCCGCGAGCGGCCACCCGGGGCGTCGACCTCCTTCCGCCAGCGTTCGGGCAGGAACCGCTTCTCCGTGCACTCGAGCACGGCCACGATTTCCTGGAGCTCCTTCTCGAGCCCCTGGGCCGAGGGCATGAAGTCGTCGAGCGCCGCCCGCAGGTCGTCGGCGGAGATCGCCTCCGGGGCCGGCTGGCCCGCGTCGGCCGCCCGCTCGAGGCCGCGGCGCCGCGCGGCGAGCACGACGCTCTCGATGTCGGCGCCCGAAAGGCCGAGCTCGAGGTCGACCGGCCCCGGCAGGCCCGGGGCGAGCTTCACCTTGGCCTTCCTGGCCATCACGGTGAACATCGCCTCCATCTCGGCCTGGTCGTGGGGGTAGAAGAGCGGGATGTGGACCTCGGCCCGCCCCTGCCGCTTGAGGTCGATCGGCAGCAGGTCGGGGCGGCTCGTGAGCAGCATCCAGACGATCTTGCCGCGGTAGCGAGTGTCACCCATCTGGCGGGCGATCATCGAGAACACGCGGGCGCTGGTGCCCGAGTCGCCGCCGCTCTCGCGGTTGCCGAGCGCCGCGTCGGCCTCGTCCACCACCACGACCACCGGCCCGAGGCTGCGGAGCACACCCAGCGCGTGCTCGAGGTTGCCCTCCGTCTCGCCGACGTACTTGCTGCGGAAGTTCTTCAGCACGGCGCAGGGGATGCCGACGCTGCCGGCATAACACTCCGAGATGAAACTCTTGCCGGTGCCGACCGGGCCGCAGATCAGATACCCCATCGGGGCGCTCTCGAACTGGCCGCGGCGGATCGCCCGGGCGTCGGACTCGAGTCGGCTCTTGGCCGCCTCGTGGCCGGCCACGGCATCGAGCGTGAGCCGCGGCTCGATGAACTCGACCAGGCCGTGGCAGCTCCGCTCGATCAGGTCCTTCTTGCGGGCGGCGAACTCGGCGCCGTCGGGGGCCGAGCCGTCGCGGGCGGCGAGCTTGATCACGCCCCGCAGGCTCTCGAGCGTCAGCCCGCCCGACACGGCGGCCATCCGCCGCACGGACTCATCCTGGCTCGCCGGCATTCCCGCGGCGGCCGCGGTCGCCAGGGCGAATCGCTCCCGCTCGGCGGCGGTGGGCATCGGGACGTCGATGGCCGTGACCGCGGCGCTGGTCACCAGCCGGGGATGGATCTCGGAGAGCGTGTCGGCGACCAGCACGATCGCGACGTTCACCCGCCGCAGGAGCGGATTGGTGGCCCAGCTCAAGACCCGCACGAGCCGGGCCGCCCCGGCGCGGGAACCCGCCTCACCGGCCGGCACGAGATACTGCGCGTAGTCCAGCACCACCGCGATCCGCTTCCGCTGCTCGGGCGGATCCATCAGGTTCCGCTCCAGGATCGCGTCGATCGCGGCGATCGCCGCGTCAGGCTCGCGAGGCCACTGCGCGGCGTTGCCCAGCCGGCCGGTCAGCCACTCCGCCATCGACCGCAGCCGGGCGGGATCGGCGCCCGCCAGCGGTCGCAAGCCCTTGCCCACGTCGTAGGAGAGCACGATCTCCCAGCGGCCGAACATCTCCCGCGCCAGGAACTCGGGGACGGTGCCCCAGGCCTCGGCCGGATCGGGCCGGCCCGTCGCCACCGGCGCCGCGACGGGCACCAGGTCGCGCACGTTGCCGTGGAGCAGGAAGACGCAGCTCGTACCGGAGAGGTAGGCGTCGCCCAGCCGCTCGGCCCAGGCCGGGCACCAGCCGGGCAACGAGGTCGATCCGGTCGCCGGCGCGGCCCCCGCGCCGAGCACGGCCGGCGGCGACGCGTCGGTGGCGCCGGTGCCGACCGGC
>JBILOA010000051.1:0-8144 GCA_044374735.1 Pirellulales bacterium
CGATCTCCAGGCCACGATCCTTCACTGCCTGGGCCTCGACCACGAGCGGCTCACCTACCGCTCCCAGGGCCGCGACTTCAGGCTCACGGACGTGCACGGGCACGTGGTCAACGGCATCCTCGGCTGACCTGGTTCGCCACCGCCCGGTCACGGGCCTGGACTGACGCGGAAGTGGCCCAAAAACCGGTTCGCCGTCTCTCTTTCGGCGGCCCTCGGTTTGCGGAATAATGGCAGCTCGAATGACGAACTCGAGGGGTGTGTTCCCCTCGCTCCCGGGAGTTTCCTCGTGCGCACCCACCTGTTTGCGATCCTTCTGCTGGCCGGCTCGCCCGTCGGTGCCTTCGGACAGGCGCTGTCGCTCGAGGAGGCCTTGGTGGGTGCCGGCGACGCCTTGAAGCAGTCCCGCGTCACCGCGGCTGATCCGGCCGCGCCCGCACCGCAAGGCCCTGCGCCCGCCGGCGACGCGGCCAAGGCTTCCGCGGGCGCCGGCGGCACGGTCCAGGCTGCCGATCGCCCGGGCGTGAAGACGCTGCTCGCGGCCGGCGGCACCGGCCGCGTGACCGACGCCCAGGCCGACGCGGTCGCCAAACGGCTGGCCAAACTCCGCGCCGACGCGGCCGGCCGAAAAGGCGGGGAGGCCGCAGGCCTGCTCGCAGAATGTGATGCCGACGGCGACGGCAAGGTGTCGCTGCCGGAGGCCCGCCGCGCCGTCGCCGAAGCTCGGCCGGCCGTCGACGCCCGAGCCTCCGTCGCTGACCGCGTGATCACCGCGATCGACAAGGACGGCGACGGGCGGGCGGACGAGACGGAACTCGCCGGCTATTTGACGTCGCTCGGGGGCGTGCGGGCCGTGGTCGAACCGCTGGCCGTCCGCCTGTGGAACGCCGCCGACACCAGCCGCGACAACGGGGTCGACGTCATGGAGGCTCGCCTGGCGGCCGACCAGTTCGGCAAGCTTCAACTCTACAGCGGCGGCGGTGAGACGGTCATGGATCCGACGGCCTGGATGCAGGTGGTCCGGGTGATCGAGCGGGCCGATGCCGACGGCTCACACGGGATCTCGGCGCCGGAGGTGACCGGCACGACGGTCTTCAAGACGCAGTTTGCCGGCATCGATCGGGATGGCAACGGCGAGGTCACCGCGGGAGAGCTCTACACCATGGCGTCGGACCTGTCGAAGACCGCCCAGGGCCAGACGTGTGCGACCTGCCCGCGAGTGCAGCAAGCGGGGGCGGAGAAACTGAACCTCCTGCAGAGCCTGCTGACGCTCCGCTGAGCGGATCGATCCGGCGTCGGCACACGACTCCGGCGGCGTCAGGCCCGGATCTCGCGGCTCGCGCGCGAGGAAGGCGTTGGCCCGGGCGTCGCGGCTGTTGCTGGAGAGCGTGGGTCGGCGGGCGGTTTCCCGGCGGGAAAACCGCGAGATTATCCGTGTGGCTGGCGCACGGGATACGATCTCGCAACCCGGCCCCGGCTTGGCCGTTCAAGCTGGGGGCCAGGTTCGGGCACGCCGGCTTTCCCACCGGGAATCCGGGCGTGCCTTCCCGTCTCCGCTCGTCCACGTCACCGCTCATCCGAGGAGTCTTCTCATGTTCGCCATGCCCCGCATCCCGGCTTCCGCCGGTTGCCTCGCCGCCCTCGTGGCCGCCATCGTCGCCCAAGTCCCAGTGACCGCCGCTGAATGGCAGCGGAGCTATCTCGAACCCGCCGTCCAGGCGTGGATGGGCGTGGTGACGCTACTCGCCGAGGATGGCGAGCGCGAGGAAAAGAAGCGGGACCGCGACGACCGAGCCAAGGGCAAGGATGGCGAGCGGGGCGAGTGCCAAGGCGACTGCAAAGACGCGTGTGATCACTGCCGCGGAAAGCGGCACGGCGGACACGAGGGGGAGAAGCACGACGGCGACCATCACCGCCATGGCATGCACGGCGGCCACGGACATCACGGCCCGCATCACGGCGGGATGCATGCTCCCGGCCATCCGCACCACGGGCACATGGGGCCGCGGCCGGAGGGACCGCGGGCCGACGCGCTCTCGATGCTCCAGGACATTTCCGGCCGGCTCGCCCGGATCGAGCGGATGCTCGCCGCTCGGGGCCCCGGTGGCCCGTCGGCTGGCGGGCCGGGCCGCGGCGAGTGGCGCGGAGCAGGCCGCCCCGAGATGTCGTCGGAGGCGCGCGAGATGATGGAAGCCCGCATGGCAAAGATGAAGGAGGCCCGGGAAAAGTTTGAGCGGGCCTCTCCCGAGGAGCGGGAGAAGATGAAGCAGGAGTGGGAAGCCCGGATGAAGGAGGGGCGCGAGAAGATGAAGGAGGCCCGCGACAAGTGGGAGCAAGCCTCGCCCGAGCAGCGGGAGGAAATGAAGAAGCAGTGGGAAGCCCGGATGACGGAAGCCCGCGAGAAGATGGGGCAGGCCCGGGCCGAGAAGGGCGAGCGGCCGGATGATGCCGACCAGATGCGGCAGGCCATGGAGCGGTTCCGCGCCGAGGCCGGCAAGCGGATGGAAGAGGCGAAGGCCAAGATGGAGGAGGCCCGCAAACGGTTCCAGGAGATGGACGCCCGGATCAAGCAACTCGAGGCCGAGGTGGCCCGCATGAAGAAGGCCGCCGAAAAGGACGACTGACGCGTCCGGCCGGGCTCGTCCGGAGGTTTGGCGAGGCGGCCCGCGGCTTGACAGAGCCGATGGTGAAGGCTTTCATGGGGGAGTGGGGCTGAGCCTCACTCCCCCGCCGATCGACGCCGCCGCTGCGGCGTCCGCGCCGCGTGGCAGCACGCGGCGGCGACGCGGGTGCCCCCGAGGAGCGATTCTCTCGCGAGAATCGAAGCTGATGGGTCACACCGCTCAAACCGCCTGGATGGCGTGTGGCGTGGTCGCTACCGCGCTGGCGGCCGGCGCCGCCGAGAAGACGGTCGACTTCAACCGCGACGTCCGCCCGATCCTGTCGGACCGCTGCTTCGCCTGCCACGGCCCCGACGCCGAGGACCGCCAGGCCGGGCTCCGGCTCGACCTCCGCGCGGCGGCCACGGCCGCGCTCGAGAGCGGCGTCACGGCCGTGGTGCCGGGCGACCCGGCGGCCAGCGCGCTGGCGGCGCGGATCACGAGCGCCGACCCCGACCTCGTGATGCCGCCACCCCACATCGGCAAGCCGATCACCCCGGCCGAGGCTGAGATCTTGAGGCGGTGGATCGCGGCCGGGGCCGAGTACCGGGGCCACTGGGCGTTCGAGCGGGTGGAGCGGCCGGCGGTGCCCGCGGTTCCCGATGCCGGCTGGGCGAAGACGCCGATCGACCGCTTCATCCTGGCCCGGCTCGCTGCCGAGGACCTCGCGCCCAACGCCGAGGCCGAGCGGGTCACGCTCGCCCGCCGGTTGGCGCTCGATCTCACCGGCCTCCCGCCGGATCCGGCCGCCGTCAACGCGTTCCTCGCCGACACCGCACCCGACGCCTACGAGAAGTATGTCGACACGCTGCTCGCCAGCCCCCACTATGGCGAGCGGATGGCGATCGAGTGGCTCGATGCCGCCCGTTACGCCGACAGCCACGGCTACCAGACCGACTCCAGCCGCTCCAACTGGCCGTGGCGCGACTGGCTGATCAAGGCCTCCAACGACAACCTTCCCTTCGACCAGTTCACGATCCAGCAGCTCGCGGGCGACATGCTGCCCGATGCCTCCCGCGACCAGGTCGTAGCCACCGGCTTCAACCGCAATCACCGGATCAACGGCGAGGGGGGCATCATCGCCGAGGAGTGGCGGGTCGAGACAGTGATCGACCGCGTCGAGACCACGGGCCAGACCTGGCTGGGGCTGACGGTCGGCTGCAGCCGCTGCCACGACCACAAGTACGATCCGCTCACGCAGCGGGAGTTCTACGCGCTCTTCGCCCTGTTCAACAACGTGCCGGAGAACGGCACGATCATGGGCTCGTCCAACCGGGCCGGCGGCAACTCGGATCCGTTGTTCGAGATCCCCTCTCCCGAGCAGGAGGTCGAACTTGCCCGCCTGACGCAGGTGGTGACCGACGCCGAGGCGGCGGTCGCGGCCGAGGTCGCCGGCATCGACGCGCTGGTGGCCGAGTGGGAGAAATCGCTCGGGGGCGCGGTCGCCGCGGCCGGCAAGGCCTGGGAGCCGTTCGAGCCCCTCGAACTGCGGAGCGCGGGCGGGGCCAGCTTCCGTCGCAGCGAGGATGGCAGTTGGGTCGTGGAAGGCGCCAATCCGCCCCGCGACACCTACGAGTTCGAGTCGCTCCTGCCGGGACAGTCGTTCGGCGGCCTGCTGATCGAGGTGATCCCCGACGCGGCGCTCGCCGACGGCGGCTTCGGCCGGGCGGGCAACGGCAACATCGTGGTCTCCAAGCTCGAGGTCGAGATCGAGCCGGCCGAGGGGGGCGCCCCCGTGCCGGTCAAACTCGCCCGGGCCGAAGCCGACTACGAGCAGCAAAACTGGCCTGCAGCGGCGGTGCTCACGGGCCAGAAGGGCAAGGGTTGGGCGATCGACGGCAACGATCCGACCAAGCGGCAGCCCCGCCACCTGGCCGTGTTCCCGGCCGCGGTCGTGAACGTCACCGAGAACTCCAGGCTGGTGGTTCGCATCCGGCAGGAGGCGTTCGACGGCCATGCCATCGGCCGCTTCCGCCTCTCGGTCACCGGCGTCGATCCCGCGCTGATGGGCGCGGGCGGCCCGAACATGCCCCCGGCCGTGACCACCGCCCTGGCGGTCAGCGCTGACAATCGCTCCAAGGATCAGCAGCAGACGCTGCGAAAGTTTTACCGGGAAAAAGTCGACGGACCGATCAAGCGGGCCGAGGCGGCCCGCGAGGCCGCGAAAAAGAGCCTCGCGGAGTTCCGCCAGACACTCCCCACCGCGATGGTGATGAAGGAAGGCTCCCCGCGCGACGCCTTCCTGCTCCTGCGCGGGGAATATGACAAGCGGGGCGAGAAGGTTCCTCCCGGCCTGCCGGCCTTCCTGCCGCCGCTGCCGGAGGGAACGCAGGCCGATCGGCTCGCGCTCGCCCGCTGGATCGTGTCGCGGGACAATCCGCTCACGGCCCGCGTCTGGGTGAACCGGACCTGGGAGCGGTTCTTCGGTACGGGCCTGTGCAAGACCAGCGAGAACCTCGGCAGCCAGGCCGAATACCCGAGCCATCCGGAACTGCTCGACTGGATGGCCGCCGAGTTCATGGAAGGCACGTCGCTGCCGCCGGTCGGCGGCCAGCCGGCCGGTCCCTGGAACATGAAAGCGTTCGTGAAACTGCTCGTGACCAGCGCCGTCTACCGGCAGGCCGCGACGGTCACGCCCGACAAACTCGCCAAGGATCCCGGCAACCGGCTCCTGGCCCGAGCCCCGCGGATCCGACTGCCTGGCGAGATCGTCCGCGACCAGGCCTTGGCCGCGGCCGGCTTGCTCGTGCCGGTGATCGGTGGCCCGAGCGTGCGGCCCTGGATGCCCGACGGCGTCTGGGACGAGACGAGCAAGTACGGTGATCTGCGGGGCTACAAGCCCGACACGGGCGCGGGCCGCTACCGCCGCAGCATGTACACCGTCTGGAAGCGGACGGCGGCGCCGCCGACGATGCTGCTCTTCGACGCCCCGAACCGCGAGACCTGTCAGGTGAAGCGGTCGCGGACGAACACGCCGCTCCAGGCCCTCGCGCTCTTGAACGAGACGACGTTCGTGGAGGCGGCCCAGGGGTTGGCCAAGCGGATGCTCGCCGAGGGGGGCGGCAGTCCGGCCGAACGCCTGGCCCGCGGCTTCCGGCTGGCGATCGGACGGGCTCCCACCGAGGCGGAACTGGCCACGCTCGTGGCCGGGTTCGAGGCTGACCGGGCCGCGTTCGCGGCCGACGCGGCCGCCGCCGAGAAGTTCACCGGCTTCGGCCTCGTAAAGATGCCGGAGGGCATGCCGGCGCAGGAGTTCGCGGCCTACGCCCTGGCCGCCAACGTGATCATCAACCTCGACGAGTTCGTGATGCGGGAGTGAACCAATGAGCCCTGCCAACCATCAACACGTCCTCGGCCTCCAGGATGCCCTCAATCGCCGGGTGTTCCTGGGCCGCTCCGCCGGAGCCCTGGGGGCGACGGCGCTCGCGAGCCTGCTCGCCCCCGCACCCGCGGCCGGCGCGGCGGCCGGCCACTCGTTCCCCAACTTTCCCGCCCAGGCCAAGCGGATCATCTATCTCTTCCAGTCGGGCGCGCCCTCGCAGATGGACCTGTTCGACCCCAAGCCCGAACTGGAAAAGCGCCGCGGGGAGAACCTCCCCCAGTCGATCCGCCAGGGGCAGCGGCTCACGACGATGACCAGCGGCCAGAGCAGCTTTCCGGTCGCCCCCTCGATCTTCAAGTTCGCCCAGCACGGGCAGAGCGGGATGTGGTTCAGCGAACTCGTGCCGAACATCGCCCGCCATGCCGACCGCTGGTGCATGGTCCGCTCGATGGTCACCGAGCAGATCAACCACGACCCGGCGATCACCTTCTTCCAAACCGGCCACCAGCTCGCCGGCCGACCGAGCATCGGGTCGTGGGTCAGCTATGGCCTCGGCAGCGACAACGCCGACCTCCCGGCCTACATCGTGCTCACGAGCTTCGGCTCGGGCCGCAAGGACGACCAGCCCCTCTACGACCGGCTCTGGGGGGCGGGCTTCCTGCCCACCGAGCACCAGGGCGTGCGGTTTCGCAACACCGGCGACCCGGTGCTCTACCTGGCCGATCCCCCCGGCATCGGCCGCGACCGCCGCCGGGCCACGCTCGACCGGATCGCGGCCTTGAACGCCGGCCGCAGCGGCCTCGTCGGTGACCCCGACATCGCGGCCCGCACGGCCCAGTATGAGATGGCCTTCCGGATGCAGGCGAGCGTGCCGGAGATCGTCGATTTTTCCGACGAGCCGAAACACGTGCTCGAGTCGTACGGGCCCGACATCGCGCGGCCCGGCAGCTACGCCTTCAACTGCCTCCTGGCGCGGCGGCTGTCGGAGCGTGGGGTTCGGTTCGTGCAGCTCTTCCACATGGGCTGGGACCATCACGGCGGGCTGCCCGGCGCGATCAAGGGGCAGTGTCACGACACGGACCAGGCGACGGCCGCCTTGCTCGACGATCTGCAGCAGCGCGGCCTGCTCGACGAGACCCTCGTGGTCTGGGGGGGCGAGTTCGGCAGGACGATCTATTCCCAGGGAGCGCTCAGCGCCACGAACTACGGCCGCGACCACCACCCCCGCTGCTTCACGATGCTGATGGCGGGGGCGGGCGTGAAGGGCGGCCTGACCTGGGGCGGCACCGACGACTACTGCTACAACCTGACCACGCCCGAGCAGAAGGTCCACGTCCACGACCTCAACGCCACGATCCTCCACCTGATGGGCATCGACCACCTCCGGCTCACCTTCCCCTACCAAGGCCGTGATTTCAGGCTCACGGACGTGCACGGGGAAGTGGTGAAGGGACTCCTGAGCTGAGGGCCGGGCTGGAGGCCCGGCAGGCGACGCAGCAACCGGAGGGTTGCTCGATCGCATCCCGGCTGAGTGGAGAGATGACTTCGCAAACCAGACGGGGTAGGCGAAGGGGGTCGGCGAACGCTCGAGGAGCCTATGGCCGCCTCGGCCATCAGCGACGAGACTTTTGCCGCCCCCGAGCCGTCGACACACGGAGGCCGGATGCGCCCCGAGCAAACTTCGGCACGACGCCGAAGGTTTGCGTGAACCAGCCGTGCACGGGGAAGTGGTGAAGGGACTCCTGAGCTGAGGGCCGGGCCGCTCAGGGCGTGACGACGACACGGAGGGCGTCGGGCGTCGCGGCCAGTTGCATCGCCTCGTTGATCCGTTCGATCGGGAAGACCGGGCCCGCCAACGCTCCGAGCGGGCCGCCGGCCGGGCTGGCCAGATGCGCGACCGCCGTGACCAGATCCTCGGGCCGGTAGTTGTGGACCCCGTGGATCGCGATCTGACGACGGACCACCCGCTCGGGATCGAAGCCGATGCCGGGCGTCGGGCTGACGCTCCCCGCCAGGATGCAGGTGCCGCCGGTGGCCACGAGATCCAAGGCTACTGGGATCGAAGCGGCCGCGCCGCTGGCCTCGACGACCACGTCGAAGCCGTCCGGCGCGAACCGCCCGGCCTCGCGAGCATCGGTACGGTCTGAGCCCGGAACACCGAGAAG
>JBILOA010000052.1:0-8122 GCA_044374735.1 Pirellulales bacterium
AGTGGTAGAAGCAGAAGCCGTGGATCCCGTGCCGGCGGGCCATCGCGGCCTGCCGCTCGAGCACGGTCTCGTCGGCCAGGTCGTAGTAGCCGACGTCCGGATGCGGCACGCGCGGCTGCTGGTGGCCGGCGAACATCGGCCGGGCCCGGCGGACGTTGGTCCACTCGGTGAAGCCCTCGCCCCACCAGGCGTCGTTCTCGGGGACACGGTGGAACTGGGGCAGGTACATCGCGATCGCCCGCACGTGGCCGCGGTTGGCCGGGCCGGTCAGCACCGAGGCCGCGGCCGAGCCCGCCGCCGTGACGCCGGGAGCGTAGGCGGCCGCAAGCGCCGCGCGGGCATCTGCCCCGGCCGGCTCGTATTCGGTGACCAGGAAGTGCACGAACGGATTGACGTCGACAGCGAGCGGCCGGGGCCGGGCGGCCACGTAGGCCGCCAGGGAGAAGCCCGGCGCCGGCTCCCGCCGCTCCCGCCAGCCGCTGCCGAGAAAGTGCGACAAGGGTTCGAGGCCGGCGAGGGCCACGTCAGGGTGGCGGTCGAGGTACCAGGCGGGATCGAACAACGGATGCGGCGCGCGGCCTTCCCGCCAGCCGATCGTGAGGTAGTGCGACAGGGGCTCGAGCCCGGCCGACGCCACGTCGGCATGCGCCGCCACGTACCCGGCGGCATCGAACGCGGGGTGCGGCGAGCGGCCCTCCCGCCAGCCGACCGTGAGGTAGTGCGACAGAGGCTCGCTGCCCGCCGCCGCCACGTCGGGGTATCGTGCGCCGTACCACGACGGGTCGAACAACGGATGCGGCTGGCGGCCCTCGCGCCAACCGTGCGTGACGTAGTGGGTGAGCGGGTCGAGCCCGGCGGCCCGCACGTCGGGGTGACACGCGAGATACCAGGCCGCGTCGAACAGCGGGCTCGGGGAGTGCCCCTTCCGCCAGCCGCGGCGGCGGTAATAGGTCCACGGACGCCAGCGGATGCGGCGGCGGCGGGCACCGTAGCGGGCGGCATACCAGCGGGCGTCGAAGTAGGGACGCAGGTCGGGGGACTTCGGATCCGGCATGCTGGCAGGTCTCTGGTCGAGGGACGTGCGGCGAACTGAGGCGACCCGGCAGGATCCGGTGGCGGCGACCCGGACCTGCGCCGCCGGGGTCGGTACCGCGCCGGCCGACTCAGGGTCAAGGTCGCCGGCGGGCCCGGCAGACGACGCAAGCCGGGCAACCCAGGCAAGCCGAGGACCGAGGGAAGACGCGCGGAACGGCGTTGACCATCCTCACGACCCTTGGAAGAATCCCGCCGCCCGATCCACGACGGAGTCTCTTCCATGGCAGCGTCGTCGAACGCCGTCCACCCACCGGCCCTCGCCATCGGCGGGATGCACCGCTCCGGCACGTCGCTGACGGCGTCGCTCGTCGCGGCGGCCGGCGTTCACCTCGGCGACGAGTTGATGGCCGCCGGGGCCGGTAACCCGCGCGGGCACTTCGAGGATCTCGAGTTCTATCACCTGCACCAGCGGATCCTGGCGGCCAACGGGCTCTCGATGGAGGGGTTCACCTGCCAGGCGTCCATCGCCGTGCCGCCGGCGGCCCTCACCCAGGCGACCGAACTCGTGGGGCGGCGCCGGGCGGCGGGCCGGGCCTGGGGCTGGAAGGATCCGCGGACGGTCCTGTTTCTCGACTTCTGGGCCGAGCTGCTGCCTGAGGTCCGGTGGTTGTTCGTGATCCGGTCGCCGGAGGACGTCGTCGACTCGCTGCTCCGCCGCGGGGACACGGCCTTCGTGATGAACCCCCGGCACGCAATCGACGTCTGGGTGGCCTACAACCAACGGATCCTCGAGTTTGCACTCCGGCACCGCCATCGGTCGGTCGTCGTCGACCTCGAACAGGTGATCGCCGACCCGGCCGGTGTCGTGTCGGCCGTGGCCAACGTGCTCGGCACGATGCTGCCCGCCCCGGCCGCGACCTACGAAGAGGGGCTGCTCGTGTCCGGCCAGCCCGCCCATCGTTCGGGCGTGGTGCGAACCGTGAGTCCTGGAGCCCACGACATCTACGCCCAGCTGCGCCGGCTGGCGGGCCTGGAGACCGCCGCGGGCGGCGTGCCCTTCAAGCCGGCAGAGACCGTCGATGCGGCGCTGGCCGAGTGGGCGCTGGGCTGCCGCACCGCGGCCGCTGGCGGTCAGCTCGCGGCCCGCGAAGCCGACGCCCGCCGTGAGGCCGAACGCCTCGTCGCCGAACTCGAGACGGAGCGGGCGGCTCGGTCCGTCATCGCTGGCCATGCCGACGCTCTGGTCGAGGAACGGGCGGCCCTCGTTGCCGCCCTCGAGACGGAGCGGGCGGCCCACACCACACTCGCCGGCCATGCCGACGCCCTGGCGGAGGAGCGGGCGGCGCTCGTGACCGCCCTCGAGACCGAGCGGGCGGCCCACGCCCAAACTCTCGAGCGGTCGACCGACCTCGAGCGCGACGTGGCCCGCTGCGAGCAGTCGCTCGCGGCCCGCTGCGACGCGGCCACCACGGAGTTGGCCGCCGCGCTCGACGCCGGCGTGGCGGCCCGCACGACCGCCGAAGCAGCACGGGCGGAACTCGAGCGGCGGCTGGCCGACGTCCGGACCGACGTCGGCCTGGCGCACGAGACCGCCGCCCGGCTCGAGGCGACGCTCGCCGAACGGGAGGCTCTCATCGAGCGGCTCGAGGCGGCATTCGAAGAAACCCGCGCCCGAGCCGAGCAGCTCGAAGTCGAGTCGGCACACGCCGCCGGCGAAAGGCACGGCCTCGTCGCCCAACTCGAGGCGGAGCGAGCGATCCACGAGGCCCTGCGGCAGGACATGACCGGGCGGATCGAGGCGGCGAGCTCGGGTCGGGGCCGGGCGCGCTCAGCCGTCTGAAGCGGCCGGGCCGTCGGCGATGGGTTCGTCGCGCACCACCGCCCCGTGGACCAGCTCGATCACGCGATTGCACTCGCGGGCGATCAGCTCCGCCGAGTGGGACGCGATCACGAGGATCCCGCTGTGCGACACGAGCTCCCGGATCCGTTCCTCGGCCTGCTGCCGAAACTCCGCGTCACCGACCGAGAGCCATTCGTCCATCAGCAGGATGTCGGCCCGGACGCTCGTCGTGATCGCGAAGGCCAGCCGCATCAGCATCCCGGTGGAGTAGGTATGCACCGGCATGTGGAGATAGTCGCCCAGCCCGCTGAACTCGGCGATCTCGGGGGTCAGCCGCCGGATCGTGCGGCGGTTCAGCCCGAGCACGAGGCCGCGGATCATGATGTTCTCGTAGCCGGTCGCCTCCCGTTCGATGCCCAGCATCGGATTGACGAGGCTGGCGATCGAGCCTTCGTGGAGATACCGGCCGCGGGTTGGCGGGTAGACGCCGGCGAGCGTCTGCAGGAGGGTGGATTTCCCCGACCCGTTGTGGCCGACCACCCCCAGGCGGTCGCCGTCGTGCAGTTGGAGCGTCACCTGACGCAGGGCCTCGACGACGGTGATGCCTGTGCCCCGGCCGATCCGGCCGCCCGTGGCCGCCGCGGTGAGGGTCTTTTTGAGCGATTCGCCGTCGGCCCCGAACACGGGGTAGTCCACCGACACCGCGTCGAGGGTGATCAGGGCCATCGGCTCACACCCAGTACACGACCTGGCGACGCAGGCGGCCGTAGAGCAGGGCCGCCACGGCGACGTTGAGGACGGTGAAGTACAACAGGAATCGGACTGTCCCCGGCGCCGGAAACCCGCCGAGCAGCGGCAGCCGCAGGATGTCGAGCAACTGGGCCAGCGGGTTGTAGAGGATGAATCGGGACCGCTCCGGCAGTTTCTCGGGGAACCAGAACACCGGGGTCAGGAACATCAGGAGTTGGAGCGAACTGGCGACGATGTTGGGCACGTCGCGAAACCGGGCCGACAACAGCCCCAGCGTGATCGAGAGCGCATGAAGATTGATGATCACCACCAGGAGGCCGGGCAGCACGAGGAGCATCTGTGGGCTCCAGCTCAGCCCCGCCCAGAGGGCGACCGGCAGGTAGAGCACCAGGTGATGGGCGAGAAAGAAGAGCTGCCGCGCCAGGCTCCGCCACACGAACACGCTGCGCGGCACGGCGCCCTGCTTGAGATAGGGGGCGGCCGCGATGAACACCTGGCAGCCGTCGTTGATCGAGGCGCTCAGGAAGTTCCAGAAGATGATGCCCAGGGCCAGATGCGGATAGAAGCGGGCCAGCGGCACGCCGAACAGGGCCGCATAGAGCGGACCCATGCCCAACAGCATCGCCCCCATGCTGAGCGTGATCCAGAGCGGGCCCAGGAGCGAGCGGCGGTAGCGGAGGACGATGTCGTACCAGGCCAGCGTGCCCCAGAGGTCGACGTGCTGCGTGCCGCTCCACCAGTCGGCCCAGGCCGTCTCGGCGGGCTGCGGCCGCGGCGCATGCTCCGCCTGCCGTGGCGGGCGGGCGGGCGCGAGAGTGTCCAGCGAGGCAGTCACGGCCGGGCGGCTCGGGTGAAGGGGGCTGGCCGCCGGGAATCCGGCCGCAAGTTCGACACTAGGCCGACCCGGAATGACCGTCAAGCGACCCGGGAACCAGGGGCATGAGTGACCCGCTTTCGGCGGCCGGAACCGCCCGCGTGACCGTCGTGATCGTCAACTTCAACGGGGGGGCCAACGTGGTCCGCTGTCTGGAGAGCCTCGCGGCCCAGACCGTGCCGCCCGAGCGGATCGTGCTCGTCGACAACGCCAGCAGCGACGGGTCGCTCACCGCCTGCCGCGAACTCGTCGCGGCGGGTGGGCCGCTGGCCGGGCGGACGACGATTGACGCCCTCCCGGACAACGTCGGCTTCGCCGCCGGGACCAACCGCGGCTTGGCGGCGGCCGACACGGAGTTCGTGGCGCTGCTCAATCCCGACGCCTTCCCCGAGCCGGGCTGGCTCGCGGCGCTCGTCGCCGCCGCCCAAGCCCACCCCGAATCGGCAGCCTTCGGATCGCGGCAGATGCTGGCCGGCCAGCCGGGGGTGCTCGACGGGATCGGCGACCGCTGGCACGTGAGCGGCCTGGCCTGGCGGGAGGGGCACGGGCGGCCCCTGCATCCGGCCGACCTCGACGCCCGCGAGATCTTCTCGCCGTGCGCCGCGGCGGCCCTCTATCGCCGGGCGGCCGTGGTGGCGGTCGGAGGGTTCGACGAGGACTACTTCTGCTTCGGCGAGGACGTCGACCTGGGATTCCGGCTGCGGCTCGCCGGCCACACCGCCCGCTACGTCCCCAACGCGGTCGTCGAGCACGTCGGCGGCGCGAGTTCCGAGGGCCGGCTGGCGACCTACCTCGGCCACCGAAACCTGCTGTGGACGCTGGTCAAAAACACACCTGGACCGATTTTGCCGGCCGCTTTGCTCGCCCATCTTTCCCAATCTATCTTTGTAGGAATAGTGCTCGGCTACCGTGGCCGGGGCGGTGCGTTCGCCCGCGCCAAGTGGGATGCTGTGGCGGGGCTGGGAAATTGCTGGCGGAAGCGACGGGGCGTGCAGGCCGGTCGCCGCGTGTCGACATGGCGAATCTTGAGCAGCATCGATCTCGCCCCCGGCCGCCGGGGCCGCTGACGCCGGCCGACGACGCCGACGGGTCGCTCGCGCCGGTGAGCGTCGTGATCGTCAACCATGATGCGGGCCGGCTCTTGGCCGACTGCCTCGCAGCGGCGCTCGCACAGGCCCGCCAGGTGATCCTGGTCGACAACGCCTCCGCCCCGGTTCCCTTCGAGAGCGTCGCGGCCAGGTTCGCCACCCATCCGCGGCTCACGATCATCCGCTCCCGCGTCAACACCGGCTTCGCCACGGGCTGCAACCGCGGGGCCGCCCGCGCCACCGAGCCGACGATCCTCTTTCTCAACCCCGATTGCATCCTCGGCGCGGGAGCCCTCGCGACCCTGCACCGCGAACTCGTCGGCGGCGAAAAGGTCGGCATGGTGGGCGGGCTCCTGACCGACGCCGGCGGCCGGGAGCAAGGCGGTGCCCGCCGGAGCATCCCGACGCCGTGGCGATCCTTCGTCCGCGGCTTCGGCCTCGGCAGGCTCAGCTGGCTCGCCCCGCGCTGGTTCTCCGACTTCTACCTCCATCGCGAGCCGCTGCCCGCCCATCCGGTCGACGTCGAGGCCGTCTCCGGCGCGCTCACGATGGTCAGCCGCAACGCCTTCGACGACGCGGGGCCGTGGGACGAGGGCTTCTTCCTGCATTGCGAGGATCTCGATCTCTGCCTCCGGTTTCGCCAGGCCGGGTGGCGGATCCTGTTCGTGCCCGACGCCCCGGCCATCCATCACCGTGGCATGTGCGGCCGCGCCCGGCCACTGGCGGTCGAGTGGCACAAACACCAGGGCATGATCCGCTTCTACCGCAAGCACTTCCGCGCCGCCTACCCGGCCGGCCTGTTCGGACTGGTGGTGGCGGGCGTCTGGATCCGGTTCGCACTGGTGGCCGCTCGGCAGACCGTTCACCGGTCGGTGGCGGCCCTGGCCCGGATCCCCGCGTGGCACGTCCGCGAGGCGCTGCTGGAATCCGAAGGGCTACGGAAAGCGGAGGCGGTGCTGACGCCCCGGGCCACTCCCTCGCCGACGCTCCCCTCGTGACCGGGGGCGGGCGTCAGCCATGAAGGATCCGGGCCTCGTCGGGGTCATCGGTGCCGACAGCCTCGTGGGCCGGATGCTCGTGCCGCTCCTCGGGCAGACCGCGCGCGGGGTGCTGGCATGCTCCCGCCAGGCCGCGCTTGTCGCCGAGCCGGTGCAAGGCGGAGTGCATCCGCATCGCACCGGCGGGCCACTCCCGGCCGGGTCTGCGGTCGTTCCCAACTGGATCACGCTCTGCCCGCTGTGGGCGGTGCCCGACCACCTTGGGTGGCTCGAGCAACTCGGTGCCGAACACGTCGTGGCCCTCTCGTCCATGAGTGCGGTTACCAAGGCGGCGTCGCCCGACGCCGCCGAGCGGGCCCTCGCCGCCAGGCTCACGGCCGCCGAGGCGCGGCTCAGTGCGTGGGCCGCCGACCGCGGCATCCGGCTGACGCTCCTGGTGCCGACGATGATCTACGACGGGCGAACCGATGGAAACGTCGCCGCCATCGCCGCCTGGGTCCGCCGCTTCGGCTGGTTTCCCCTCTGCGGCCCGGCCCTCGGGCTGCGGCAGCCCGTGCATGCCGGTGACGTGGCCGCGGCCTGTCTGGCCGCCATCGACCGTCGACCGGCGCAGGCGCGCTACACGCTCTCCGGCGGCGAGGCGCTGCCGTTTCGGGAGCTGGTCGAGCGGGTCTGCCAGGCCCACGGCCTGGTGCCCCGCACCCTGCGCCTGCCGCCCTGGGTCTGGAGGGTGGCGGCCGCGCTGGCCCGGGGGCTGGGCTTGGCCGGCGGCGCCACCGTCGGCATGGCCCGGCGGATGAACGAGGATCTCTCCTGCGACCACGCCGCCGCCGAGGCCGACCTCGGCTTCCATCCCCGGCCCTTCGATCCCCGCGGGGATACACTCGCCGAGGTGGAGGGACGGGTCGAGACGCGGCCAGACCTCCGATGGGACGACCGATGAGCGACCGCCCGCAGGTTCCTTGTTCCGCGCCGTCGGCGGGGGATTCCCTCGCCGCCCAGCCTTGGCCTTGGGGATGGCTCGTGTCCACGCTGCTGCTGGCGGCGGTGCTCGTGGGCCTGCACGCCGTGGTCGACCCGGCCGCCTACGACGTCTCGCAACTGCCGCGGCTGCTCGTGCTCATGGCCCTGCTGCTCGTGGCCGTTCCCGCGACCCTGCTGACTCCGGCGGTCGCGCGGCGGCTCGACTGGAGACCCCTCGGCGACCCGCTGGTCATCGCCTCAGCCGCCTATCTGGCTGCCTGCTGTGTGTCGCTGGCGGTGGCCACAAACGTCTCGGCCGGCTTCACCGACATCTTCCGGACGCTGGGTGGTTTCCTGGTGCTCTGCCTGTGCCTGCTCTTGCTGCCACTCGATCCCAACTGGCGCCGACGGCTGCTGGAGATGGCCGTGGTCGCCACCCTGGCGGCCGTCACCGTCGCCGCCTGGCAGATCGCCCCGCTCGTGGCCGCCGGCACGCTCGGCCGCCGGGATCTCGAGATGGCGTTCCTCGACGGGATGATGTCGAACGTCAACCTGTTCGCCGGCTACCTGCTCC
>JBILOA010000053.1:0-8108 GCA_044374735.1 Pirellulales bacterium
GCTCGAGGCCCCGCTCGGCGACGAGGCCGGGCCGCGGTGCGTGCTCGTCGATCTTCCGGGGCTGGACGCGGGCGACGCCAGGGGGGCGACTCAGGCGGGGCCGGGGGAGCTCGACTCTGTCGCGGCAGAGGCGCAGCGTCGTGGCTGGAGCGAGGCGGCCGGGGGGGATGTCGTGGTGTTCTGCCACGATGCGGCAAGCGCCGGCGATGCGGCTGGTCCGGCCAGCGTGCTCGCCGCGATCGGAGAAACCATCCGCATCGACGTGCGGACTCGTTGTGACCTCGCGCCGGCCGCGCGGGGCCTCGCCACGAGCAGCGTCACCGGCCAGGGCGTCGCGGAACTGCGGGCGGCGATCCTGTTGGCCGTGGCCGCGGTCGCGCCGCGGCAGTCGCCCGCGACGACCCGGCTGGCCGTGGCCTGCGGCTCCGCCCGGCGGTCGTTGGCCGCCGCCGCCGTGGCCGTGGCCCGGGGGGCGAGCGGTGGCTTCGTGGACGAGTCGCTCGTGGCGGCCGACCTGCGACGCGGGGCGGCGACGCTGGCCGATGTGACGGGAGCGGCGATCGACGTCGACCTGCTCGACCGCATCTTCTCCCGGCACTGCATCGGCAAGTGACCGGCGCTTGGCTGTCCGGCGGGGAGCGAGCATACTGAGGCAAGACGGGTGGTCGGTCGGGCAGCGGCCATCCGTTCCGGTCAGCTTTCGCAGCAGCGCGCATTCCGATGACATCTGCCTGCCCCTCTCCCACCGCCGATGAGCTCGCCGGCGAGGTGTTCGCGTCGCGATACCGCGTCTTGAAGCGGATCGGCGCCGGCGGCATGGGGGTGGTGTATCGCGCCTGGGATCACGTCGCCGAAGGGTACGTGGTCGTGAAGTCGCCCCATCGGGCGATGCTGGCCGATGAACTGGCCGTCGCCCGGTTCGAGCGGGAGATGGAGGCCATGCGGCGGGCGCGGCACGCGGCGGTCGTGCCCGTGATCGACTTCGGCAGCCTGCGTGGGTTTCCCTACGCCGTGATGCCCTACCTCGCGGGTGGCAGTCTCGCGCGGCGGCGGCCCGTCCGCCGCGGCCGCCCCGCGGCGGCCTCGTCGGTGACGCTGCGGCATTGGCTCGAGATGATCGCCGATGCCCTGGATCAGGTGCACGCCTCGGGATTCGTGCACCGCGATGTGAAGCCCGACAACATTCTCTTCGACGGCCGGGGTGAGCCGCACCTCGGCGACTTCGGCATCGCGACGTTCGTGCGCCGAGCCGAAGCCACTGGCGGCGCGGGAATCACCGGCCCGGTCGGTCCAGGCCTGACGGCGACCGGCCACGCGATCGGCACGCCGGAGTACATGGCCCCCGAGTTGATCGCCGGGCACGACGTCGACGGCCGCGCCGACCAATACGCCCTTGCCGTGGTGGTGCACGAGTGGCTCGCCGGTGCGCCGCCGTTCCGGGGAGCGACGGCCGTGGAGACGCTTGGGGCCCACGTGGCCTCGGCTCCACCACGGCTGGCGGCCCTGCGGCCCGAACTGCCCACGTCCCTGACGGCAGCCCTGCTGCGGGGGCTCGCCAAGCGGCCGGACGACCGATTTTCATCGTGCCGCGAGTTCGCCGATTTCGTGCTGCTCGAGGTGCCGGCGGAGCCGGCGCCCCCGCCCCGGCTCGTCTGCCCGCTGTGCGGCGTGATGATGGCCCCAGCCGCGACCCAGGCCGGGACGAATGGCCGCTGTCCAGCCTGTCGCGAGGTGCTGTATGTGACGGAGGATCTGCGGGCGGTGGTGGCGCCCGCCGATCGGCGGGTGGCCGCCTCAACGCCGCCGGGAGGGCCATGACCATGGGACGCCGTCGTGTCGGAACCATGCTCGCCTGGCCGTTCGTGGCCGCGGGCCTGGTTGCACTGCTCGTGCTCGCGCGTCGCGACCGGGCGGCGCGGCCCATCCTGCCGCTGGCGATCGAGCGGCGGACGATCCGGCTGACCGACGAGGCCGTGCCCGGTGTGAAGTTGCCGCCACCACCCGCCGAAATGCGTCAGGCGGCGGCCGAGCTGGAGCAGGCGGCGGAGGCGGCCGACGAGGCACGCATCGGCCTCGAACGGACGAAGGCCGATCTGGAACGCACGAAGGACACGCTCGAACGGCAGCGTGAGGAGTTCGAGGGGTTGCGGGCCGATGCCGATGCCAACGCGGCCGACAGTAGGCAGCAGCTCGACGACGCCCGCAAAGAACTCGACGCCAAGCGGCAGGAGCTGGAGAAGGCTTCGCGCGAGGCCGAGGAGCGGGTCGCGAAGGCGCGGCGGGATCTCGAGGGCCTCGAACAGGCGCGGTTGGGAGCGGCGGCCCAGGCTGGAATCGCCCAGGGGCTCGGCCGGGGCCTGGGCCTCGACATGAAGGTCGCCCCCGATCCTCGCAGGGTCCGCAACCCGGCGCTGCCACCGTTCGTTCCCAACGAGGCGGCGGTCGCGGCCGCCGCCGCGGCCGGGCAGCGAGGTGTGGGTCGCCAACTGGCGGCCGGCGGTGGCGGCCAAGGACCCCCGGCGGTCACCGTCCAGGGCGACATCCTTCGTGGGCAGGCCGAGCGTATCCGTGCGGAAGGCGAATCCGCGCTCGACACGTCCACGGCCGCGATCAACGCCGAGACGTCCCGGGCCATGGCTCTCGACAACCGCATTCGCACGGTGGAGACCTTCTTCGAAGCCCGGCGGATCAACCGTATCAATCGGGCTTTCGAGGCGGGGCCGGCGATCACGCTCGATCAGGCCGTGCGCCTGGCCTCAGCCGGGATGCCGCCTCGTCCGTCACCGCTCGAACTCGATCGGGCCACGGGCGACATCGGCTGGCCGCGTCTGCTCGCTGGCCCGAACTATGCCGAACTGACGTCGCGGATTCAGCGGCATTTCCATCACCGGCTTGCGATCGGGGGCAGCGTCGATTTCACCGCCGCGGCCGACTGTCTCAGCGCCTTCGACGAACTGGCGGCCCGCTTGCGAGGCGACGCGGATATGCATCCGGCGGGGCCGTATGGCGCCGCCCGCACGTTTCTGGACGGGCTCCGGCTCGAGTACGAGATGCCGCTCGACGACTGAGCCGTCATCGGCGGCGGCCCAGTTCATCCCGTTCGAGCAGCAGCTTCAGCGCGATCACGCCGAGGCCCCACATCGCGACGAGCATCCAGCCGGGCGTGTCGGCGCCGCTCCGCCAGCCGTCGCGGGGAAACCATGGCTCGGCCAGGTCCTCGACAAGGGTGCGGTCCGGCTCGGGGTCGATGGCCGGTTTCGGGCCTGTGGCTGGCTCGGCAGGCTTGGTTGTCGGCGGTAGTTCAAGCGTGGGGCGGGCGTCGGCCTCCGGCACGAGCAGGCCCTCGAACGCCCATCTCGACGGGGTGGCGTCGGCGAGCACCGTGGTCGGGCCGGGCAGGTCTGCCAGTGGCAGAAGGATGCCGCCCAGGATCACCATCGGCAGGATCACCAGCGGCAGCACGCCTGCGGCGGCCTCGCCCGACCTCATGAGTGCCGAGACGCACAGCCCGATCACCGCCGCGACGTTGGCCGCGAGAAAGAGCGTCCACCAGGTGCCGCCGGCCGGCGCCTCGAGTCCGCAGCCACGGCCCACGATGGCCAGCAGGATGCCGCACTGGATGCCGCACAGGCCGGCGAGCACCACGAGCTTCGAGGCCAGGTAGGCGGTCAGGCTCAGGCCCACCATCCGTTCGCGGCGCAGGATCGCCCGTTCCGCGACGATCTCGCGGGCCGCGTTCGAGCAGCCGAACCAGATCGCGGCGAGCGCGAGCAGGAACGTGGTGGTGGCGACGGCCCGGGCCGAGTCGACCCAGGTCGCGTGATCGGCCGCGGCCGAGGCCCGGGCGCCAAACACGCCAGCCACCAGCAGGCCGATCACAGGGGCCTGTAGCAAAAGCACGGCCGTCGTCCAACGGTCGGCTGCCTTGATCGCGAGCGACCGCCGCACGAGGGTCCACCACTGCGACACGCCGTCGAGGAGCGTCGCTCCTCGACGCGGAGCGGGGGAGGCGGAGCCATTCGCCGGCGACTGCCGTCGCTCGATCCAGTCGCGGTGGATGGTCGAGCCGCCGTACGCCCGCCGCCACTCGGCCACCGGACGGGTGGCCAGGCCACGGAGCACCGCTTCCGCGTCGTCGCTTCGACCTTGCGGTTCGAAAAACCTCGCGGCCTCCGGGTGGGCGGGGCCGTACCAGACGAGCGTCCCGATTTCGGCAGTCGAGGAATCGCGGGCCACCACGGCGAGGGCGTGCATTTGCCGCAGGGCCTCGAGGCCGGGTTGGTGGATGGTGAGCACGACCGTCTTTCCCGCGTCGGCGAGGCTGCGGAGCAGCTTTACGACCGCCAGCGCGTCGGTGCTCGAGAGGCCGGAGGTGGGCTCGTCGAGGACGAGCATCGGTGGGTCGGTGACGAGTTCCATGGCGACGTTCACCCGCTTGCGCTGCCCGCCGCTGATGCCCCGCCGCTCGGGAGATCCGATCCGGACGTGTTCCGAGCCTGCCAGCCCGAGCTGCTCGATCACCTGGGCCAGTCGGCGGCGGATCTCCTCGTCGGCGTAATCGCGCGGTAACCGCAGGCGGGCGGTGAACCACAGCGCCTGCCAGACGGTCAGCTCCGCGTGCATGATGTCGTCTTGGGGCACGTAGCCGATCTGGCCGCGGAACTGGTCGTAGTTGGCGTAGAGGTCGGAGCCTGCGACGAGCACCAGGCCGTCGTCGGGCCGCTGGCTCCCCACGAGCGCGGCCAGGAGCGTCGACTTGCCCGCCCCGCTCGGGCCCATGATCGCCACGAGTTCGCCCGACCGCACCACCAGCGACACGCCCTCGATCAGCCGCCGCCCGCCGGCATCGACCGCGACGTCGCGGGCCTCGAGCGAGGCATGGCCGGGCAGATCCTGTTCCACGAGCCGCGAGCCGGCGGCAGCCAGGCGGAGCCGGGAGCTGCCCAGGCCGATCACGTCGCCGTCGATCACGGCCGCGGGCCCGTCGATCCGCCGTCCCCGGACGAACGTGCCGTTGGTGCTGCCGAGGTCACGGATCCGCCAGCCATCGCCCGCCGGCTCGAGGATGGCGTGGCGGCTCGACACCATCGGCAGATCGATGACGACGTCGCAGGCGGGGGAGCGGCCGATCACGATCGCCTGGCCGGCGAGCGGCAGCGAGATCAGTGTCTCGTCACCGTCGGCGGCCGGCGCAGCGGGCCAGGGGAGCGGCACGGCCGTGCCGAGCGTGACCCGGTCGCCGGGCGAGACGGCCTTCGAGCCGGTGACCCGCACGCCGTTGACGAAGCTGCCGTTGGTGCTGCCGAGGTCCTCGAGCGTCCAGCGGCCCGCGTCGAACGTGAGCCGGCAGTGCCGCGCCGACACGTACGGGCTCGCGATCTGGATGTCGCAATCGGGGGCCGTGCCGATGATCCAGGTCGTGGAGGGGGACGGCGGCATGGCGGGGTGGGGGTGGAATCGGGACGGCGGCCCCGGGCTCTGGACGCCCATGGTAGAAAGCGAAGCGGGGCGGCGCAAGCTGGCCCGTGGATTTCCCTGTGAGGACGAGCGGATGAAGGCCGAGCATCACCGCGTCGAAGAAGGCGGCACGGTCCTCGAGCCTGTCGGCCACCTGCGGGCGGCCTTGGATGAGGCCGGCGCCGAACCGGCGGGAACACGCGTCGAGCCGCGGCCATCCGGGGCTCCTGCTGCGACGCCGCCCGTGAAGCCTTCCGGCGTGGAGCCAGCTTACCGGCCCCTCATTCGGCCGCTCGTGCCGCGACTGACGCTGCTCGACGACGGCGACCTCACGGGTGGAGAGACGATCCGGCTCCGCGAGGCGGTGACGGTCATCGGCCGCACGGAAGGCGATGTCCGCCTGCCGCACGACCCACTCGTGTCGGGCCGACACGCGGAGATCGTCCGCGAGGGGGGCATGCGACCGCATCGCTGGGTGTTGCGGGATCTCGGGAGTTCCAACGGCACGTTCGTGCGGTGCGCGCGGACGCTCTTACGGCCCGAGTCGCTCGTGATGCTCGGCGGACGACGGTTTCGCTTCCAGCCCGCTGCGGCCGTCCCCACGGACGCGGCCGCGGTGCTGGGCACACTGGCGGTCGACGTCGCGGCCGTGCGTGCGGGGGGCTGGCCGACGCTCGTCGAGCTTGGGCAGGCGGCGGGCGGGCTCGAACTCGGTCTGGCGGGCCAGGATCTGACGATCGGCCGGCCCGGCCACGGCAACGCCATCGAGATCGCCGACCCGCTGCTGGCCGAGCGGCACGCCCGCGTGCTCCGTGACCCGACCGGCCGCTGGGTGCTCGAGGCGTTGCCGTCGGTCAACGGCGTGTGGGCGCAGGTGACGGCCGTGCAACTGGCCGGCGTGTGCCGGTTCCAGATCGGCGAGCAGCGGTTTCTGTTCGTCGTGGACTGAGCGAGCGTCAGCGGCGGCCGCGACGTCCCTTGCCGCGGGGGTCGGCACCCTTGGGCTCCGGCGGCGCCTCCTGGAACTTGTCGGCCTGGCCCGTCAGTTCGTAAAGGAACCGGCTCGGGCGGCAGGGCTTGCTCCGGCCCCACTTCATGCGGGTGAGGCAGAGCGAGAGCACGAGTCGCTTGCGGGCCCGCGTCACGCCCACGTAACAGAGCCGCCGCTCCTCGTCGATCGCCTGCAGGCCGTCGCCGAGCGAGCGGTGGTGGGGCAGGATGCCCTCCTCCATGCCCACCATCCAGACGCAGTCGAACTCCAGGCCCTTGGCGGCATGGAGCGTCATCAGTCGCACCACGTCGCCCTTGGGCTTGTCGTCCTTGAACCGATCCTCCTGCTCCTCCACCTGGAGCACGAAGTCGTCGAGAAAGCCGCGGATCACGGCGGCCAGTTCCGTCGCGGCGGCCCGGCCCCGCTCGTGTTCGTCGAGTGCCGCAGCCACTTCCTCGCAGCACGCCCAGCGGGTCTCCGCTTCCGCGGGGTCGTCGGCGTATTCCTTGTCGAGATACTGCCGATAACCCACGTCGTCGAGCAGCCGCCGCAGCACGGCCGCCCCGCGCGACCGGCCCGGCTCCGTCGGGGGCGATGCGTGCCGCAGGCCCACCAGCCGCTCGAGCGCCGCCAGGCCGCCCAACGCCGCGGGCGAGAGCTTGCCCCGCTCCCGCAACGCGAGCAGTTCCCGCCACACGCTCGTGCCCGCCTCGGCGGCTCCCGCCCGCGCGGCCTGCACCGTCGGTGCCGAGATCCCACGCGGGGGCACGTTGGCGATCCGGGCGAGCGCCAGGTCGTCGTCGGGATCGACCAGGAGCCGGAGGAAGGCCATCACGTCCTTGACCTCGCGGCGGTCGAAGAACGACCGGCTGCCCACCAGCTCGTAGGCAATCTGCCGGCGCCGGAGCTCCTGCTCGAAGCTCCGCGTCTGCTCGCCGGTGCGGACGAGAATCACGGCGTCGCCTGGCCCGCACCGCCGCTCGCGGAGCAGGCTCTCGAGATCACCGACGACCCGCCGGGCCTCGTCGGTCTCGTCCTGGGCCTGGACCACCGCCGGCGGCATGCCCGAAGGAGAGTTGGCGACGAGCGTCTTGCCGTGCCGCCGCGCGTTTCGCTCGATCAGCAGATTGGCCGCCTGGATGATCTCGGGCGTGGAGCGGTAGTTTTCCTCGAGCTTGACCACCTTCGCGCCGGGCCAGCGGCGGGCGAAGTCGAGGATGTGGGCGATCTCGGCGCCCCGCCAGGCGTAGATCGACTGGTCGTCGTCGCCGACCACGCAGATGCTCTTATGGTCGCGGGCGAGCGCCGCCAGGATCCGCTCCTGGATGCCGCTCGTGTCCTGATACTCGTCGACCAGCAGGTGGTCGAAGCGGCCCGCCTCCGCCCGGCGGACCTCTTCGTCGGTGGAGAAGAGCTCGTCCACGAGCAGCAGCAGGTCGTCGAAGTCGACTGCGCCGGCGGTCTTGAGCGCCTCCTGGTAGCGGCGGTAGCCGGCCGCCGCGAGGGTCCAGGTGTCGTCGGCGTCGCCCGAGACCGTGTCGAGGGCCTCGCCCGGCCGCACGGCCCGGCTCTTCCACCGGCTCACCCGGTCGACCAGATCGCCGGGCGAGAGGATGGTGTCGGGCACCTTGATCGCCTTGAGCGCGGCGCGGGCCGTGGT
>JBILOA010000054.1:0-7983 GCA_044374735.1 Pirellulales bacterium
CCCCGAGACCACCGCGGCCACGACGAGATACACCGTCCGGGCCCGCCGGGAGAGCCCCCGCGGGGGAGGCGGCAGGCGAAGGCGGGCTCGAGCCATGGAGTCGAATCGGGGGCGGGGTGGGCCGGTGGGGCGAAGCCGCCTTCAGGCGATGAGATCGCTGACCACGTGGCCGTGGACGTCGGTGAGCCGGAAGTCGCGGCCGCTGTGCCGGTAGGTCAGCCGCTCGTGGTCGAGGCCGAGGAGGTGGAGCATCGTGGCCTGCAGGTCGTGGACGTGCATCCGGTTCTCGACCGCCTTGAAGCCGAACTCGTCGGTGGCGCCGTGGACGTGCCCCCCCTTCACGCCGCCGCCGGCCAGCCAGACGGTGAAGCCGTGGTGGTTGTGGTCGCGGCCGCTGGGCACCTTCACGCCTGCGTCATTGGGCAACTCGACGGTGGGCGTGCGGCCGAACTCGCCCCCCCAGAGCACGAGCGTCGTCTCCAGGAGCCCGAGGCCGACCAGGTCGTCGAGCAAGGCCCCGATCGCCCGATCCGATTCCTGGGCGAGCCGGCGGTGGTTCTTCTCGATGTGGTCGTGGCTGTCCCAGGGCTGGCCCTCGCCGTGCCAGACCTGCACGTACCGCACGCCCCGCTCGACCAGCCGCCGGGCGATCAGCATCTGCCGCCCCTGAATGTCGTCGCCATACCGCTCCCGCACGTGCTGCGACTCGCGGGAGACGTCGAAGGCCTCGCCCGCCTCGGCCTGCATCCGCCAGGCCAGTTCCATCGAGGCCAGCCGGGCCTCGAGTCGCGGGTCTTGCCCGCGGGCCGCCAGGTGCCGGCGGTCCAGGCTCGTGGTGAGCTCGAACTGCCGCCGCTGGGTGTCGCGGTCGAGGACGGGATGGCTGACGTACTGCACGAGCTCGTCGACCCGTCGCTTCTTGGTGTCGACGTAGGTGCCCTGGAAGGCTCCCGGCAGGAAGGCGCTCCGCCAGTTCTCGGTGCCCTTGATGGGATAGCCACCGGGGCACATCGCCACGAACCCCGGCAGGTTTTGGTTCTCCGTGCCCAGCCCGTAGGTCACCCAGGCACCGGCCGCGGGCCGCACGAGCCGGGCGTCGCCGCAGTTCATCAGCATCAGCGAGGGCTCGTGGTTTGGCACGTCGGCGTGCATGCTCCGCACCACGCACAGTCGGTCGGCGTGGCGGGCCACCGAGGGGAACAGTTCGCTGACCTCGAGGCCGCTCTCGCCATGCCGCCGAAAGGCGAACGGCGACGGCAGGGCGGCGCCCGTGCGGCGCTCCGTCTTGAGGGAGTTGGGGATCTCACGCCCGGCATATCGCTCGAGCGCGACCTTGCGGTCGAAGGTGTCGAGGTGGCTGGGACCGCCGTTGGCGAAGATGTGGATCACCGCCCGGGCCCGGGCGGGAAACTGTGGAGGCCGCGGGGCGAGCGTGGAGGCCACCGCGGCGTCGGCCCGTCCCTCGTCGGCCAGGAGGGAGGCCGCGCCGAGCCAGCCCAACCCGAGGCCACTCCGCGCGAGCACCTCGCGGCGGGTGACGGCGGGCGCGGCGCTTGGGGAATGGTCGGTCATGATTCTGTCTTGATCGGTTCGTCCGGCCCCGCCAACTCAGTCCGGCAACCTCGAGCCGGTCATCTCAATCGATAAACTCGAACTCGGCGGTCGCGAGCACCGCCTGGGCCAGCCGATCCCGTAGCCCGAAGGATGGGCCGGCGGGTGCCGGCGCCGGCGCACCGCCCGGGGCCGCGTCGCTGCCCGCCACCGGCGTTCGGGTCGCCTCCGCGGCCAGCCACGCCACCGCCGCTTCCCGCTCCTCCGGCGTCGGCGGCCGCGACAGAGCCGCCCGCCAGAGCCGCTCGACGAACGCGCCGTCGTCGCCCCCGCCCGCCTCGGCCGTGGCCCGGGCCGCGAGCCGCTTAGCCGCCTCGACGACCAAGGGTGCGTTGAGCGCGGCCAAGCCCTGCTGCGGCACGGTCGTCCGCGTGCGGACGTGCACCGCGGTGTCGGGGTTGGCGATGTCGAAGGTCCGGAGCAGGCCCGGCACGTCCTGGCGGTCGAGCCTGGCGTAGAGTGACCGCACGTGCATCCGGTCGGCCGCCAGCGGGTCGATGCCGGGACCGCCACCGGCGGCCGGATCGAGCGATCCGGCGGCCGTGCAGAGGCTGTCGCGCCAGGCCTCCCAGTCGAGCCGGCGGCGAGTGGCGCGGGCCAGGAGGCGATTGTCGGGATCGGCGGCCGCGAGTTCGGGCCGGATGGCGGCCGACTGCCGCCAGGCGTGGCTCGTCACGATCTCGCGATGCAGCCACCGCAGGCTCCACGCCCCCTCCTCCACCAACCGGCGGGCGAGGTCGTCGAGCAGTTCCGGATGGCTCGGCGACTCGCCCCGCAGCCCGAGGTCGCCGGGCGTGGCGACGAGGCCGCCGCCGAAGTGGTGCCGCCAGACCCAGTCGACGATCACGCGGGCCGCCAGCGGATTGCCGGGGGCGACGATCGCCCGCGCCAGGTCCAGCCGTCCGCTCGCCTGCCGATCCACCTCCCCCCCGCCGAGCACCTGTGGCAGCCGCCGGCGCACCTCGTCGCCCGGCCGATCGGCGCTGCCCCGCAGCAAGATCCGGCTGTCTCGCGGCCCGTCGAGGTCGCGGAGCACCATCGCCCGCGGCGGGCCGCCCCGCGCCGTGGCCTGATGGGCGGTGATGTCCCGCCTGCGTTTGCGGTGCTCCGTCTGCTCCTCGCGGCGGGCCACCCGCATCGCCTCGTGCGACTCGACGACCAATGGCGCGCCCGGGACCGTGAACGCGGCGCGGATCGCGGCTAGTTCCGCCGTGTCCTCCGGGGCACCGGCCGCCGCTTGGGCCCGCTGGACCACGCCGGCATAGGCTTCGGCCAGCTCCCGCGGGCTCGTGGGCCGAGCGGAGAGCAGGGCGACGTGCACCGCTCCGTTCACGCCCGGGCCACCGGCAGCCTCCCAGCCGGCCAGCACCTGGGCCACGGCCGCGGCGAACTCACCGTCGGGCAGCCGACGAACGGCGGCCCACAGCCCGAGGATCGGATGGTCGGCCTTCGCGCCGTCCACCTTCCGCGCGAGCCGGTCCACGAGCAGCTGCTCGATCTCGTAGCCGTCGGGCAGCCGCGGGGGCCGGCCGTCGGGCCGCGGCAGCGGCCGGGCCGTCTCCAGCAGATAGTCGGCCGCATGGGCGATCGCCTCCCGCGTCGCCCGCACGTGCACGGCCCGCTCGTGAGCATGGAGCCGCTCCTCGAGTTCCTTCATCTTCGCGGCGAAGGCCTCGGCCTCCGGCCCCGCCGGAGCCGCGCCGATCACGGGCAGCTCCTCGGGAATCGCGGCGCTGGCGAAGATCCCGTGGAGGGCGTAGTAGTCGGCCATCGTGACCGGCTCGTACTTGTGATCGTGGCAGCGGGCGCAGGCCGCGGTCAGGCCCAGCAGCCCGCGGGTGACCAGATCGATCCGGTCGTCGATGATGTCGTGCTGGTTGCCGAGGAAGGTCCGGCCGACGGTCAGGAAGCCGAGCGCGGCCAGGTCGGCGGGTGGCACCGGTGGCTCGACCAGGTCCGCGGCCAGCTGGAGCGTGACGAACCGGTCGTAGGGGACGTCGTCGTGCAGCGCCCGCACGACCCAGTCGCGGTAGGTCCAAGCGAACGGGTAGCCCGAGTCTTGGCCGTCGAAGGCGTAGCCCATCGTGTCGGCATAGCGGGCCAGATCGAGCCACTTGCGGGCCCAGTGCTCGGCATGCTCCCGGGACGCGAGCAGCTTTTCGACGAGCGCGTCGTAGGCGGCGGCGGAGGGATCACGGCAGAAGGCGTCGGCCTCGGCCGCAGGCGGAGGCAGGCCGGTGAGATCAAAGGCCAGCCGCCGCACGAGTTCCCGTGGCGTGGCCGGCGGCGATGGCACGAAGCCCGCGGCGGCGATGTCGCGGGCGAGAAACCGATCGATGGCCGAGTGACTCCAGGCGGTCCGCAGTTCCGGCGGGAACGACTCGGGCACGGGTGGCGGGGTGGGCCGGCCGGGGGGCTGGAGCGACCAGTGCGAGGCCAGGGCCTGCTTGAGCCGCGCCTGCATGTCGGGGGGCCCCGCCGGAGCCTGCGGGTCATCGCCACTGCCACTGCCCGGACCGGACCAGGGCATTCCGGCGGCGACCCACTGCTCGAGCACCGCCACCTCGTCCCGCGACAGGGGCTCGTCGGGGGGCATCTCGAGGTCGCCAGTTCGGCGCACGGCCGCGATCAACCGGCTGTGGGCGACGTCACCGGCGATCGCCACGGGCCCCGCCTGGCCGCCGGCGAGCACGGCCGGCCGGCTGTCGAGCCGCAGGCCAGCCTCCGCGATCTTGGCGCCGTGGCAGGTCTGGCATTTCGCGACCAACAGCGGCCGCACCCGGCTCTCGAAAAAGGCGGACTGGTCGGGGCCGTTGGCGCCCGCCGAACCCGCCGAGAAGGCGAGCAGCGCGATCATGAGGCCGGGCTGGCGGGCGAGGCACATGACGGATTCCGGACCGCGAAACGCTCGGCAGGACACTCGGGAAAACCCCGTTAGTCTAGCCCGCCAGAGGCCCGCCGGCCCGCGGCCCCGGCCAAGCCGCCGCAAATCCGCAGAAATTCCCAGCCCAGGTCGGCGGAACCGTCAGGACTCTTCGTCATCCCCGGCCGACGCCAGCTCGTCGGCGTAGGGGTCGGTGATGCAGACGGCCTCGTCGCAGAAGGTCGCCTCTTCCTCGTCCTCGCACACCAGCGAGAGGAGCGCGTTCTTCTCGCTCTCGGAGATTTCCGCCTCACGGAAGCTGCGGATGATCTCCGGCACGGGGTCGCGCACCGGACCGATCAGGTCGACCGAGAGCCGCCCGAAATGCAGCTGCCGGCGGTGCGTGGCAAAGCGATCGCAGAGTGAAAGCAGATCGTCGCGATTCATGGTTTCCCTCCTTGGCCGAAGGGCCGCCTCTGGCCCGTGGATCGGGCCACGTCTGGCCCGTGGATCCCGTCAAGAGCAATCCTACGGGGGCAGTCCAGTCCGCCCTCGTGAGAATCCTGTGAACCGTCTACGAATCAGCGGCGGTTTCGGTTCGCTGCATCCGCGGCCGGCCGCTCCGAGGCAACTTGGGGGACCGCGAGAAAGCGGCCGACCGCCGCCACGAACGCGTCGGCCGCATCGGCGTGGACCCAGTGGCCAGCCCGCTCGATGACTTCGATCGTCGCGGCCGGAAAGAGCCGGTGGATCTCGGCATGGTGCTCGGGCCGGACATAGTCGGACCGTCCCCCGGTGAGAAACAGCGTGGGCTTCGGGAATGGCCGAGCGGCTGGAAGTTCGGGAAAGCCAAGGATGGTGTCGAAGTTCTGCTCGATGGCCTCGAGGTTCACCGCCCAGGCCAAGCCGGTCGGGCCGGAGACGAGGTTGAGGGTCAGAAAGCCCCGAACCAGCGGATCGGGGATCGCCGCGGCGAGCGCCTCCTTGACGTCGAGCCGCTGGCCATAGGCGGCCAGCGGCAGGCGGCGCATCGCCCGCACGTACTCGATCGGCGTGGCCGTGGACCGGACCGGCGCGATGTCGACGACCACCAGCCGCTCGACGAGTTCGGGCCTGGCCAGCGCCAGCACCATCGCGGCCTTGCCCCCCATGCTGTGACCGAGCACGGCCGCCGGCCCGCCCACCCGCTCTTCGATCACGGCCGCGACGTCGGCGGCCAGGGCCGGGTAGTCGTGCCGCCCATCCCAGGGGCTCTCGCCGTGGTTCCGCAGATCGACGGCGATGACGCGGTGGGCGGCGGCGAGCCGGTGGGCCACGGAAACCCAGTTCCGCTTCGAGCCGAACAGGCCGTGCAGGATCACCAGCGGACTGCCGGAGCCGCTCTCGCTGACCGAGAGCTCGATCGGCCGGGGCTCGTCGGGGCGGGCTGCGCTGGTCATCCCGGAGCTCCGATCCGCGCCGCCACGACCAGCGGCCAGCGCGGCCGGCCGGCGTCTTCCAGGGCCGCCAGTCGGGCGGCGATCCCACGGACCTCGGCCCTGGTGCGACCGAGCGTGAAGCAGGCGCTGCCGCTGCCGGTGAGCCGCGGACAGAATCCGCCGGCCCGCGCCATGTCGGCGAGCAGCCGCTCGACGTCGGGAGCGAGTGTGCGGGCCGGCGGCTCGAGGTCGTTGTGCACGAGCGGCCCGGCGGCGGCCAGGTCGCCGGCGGCCAAAGCCCTGGCCAACGCCGCCGCCGCGCCGGCCCCGGCCCGCGAGGGCACGCAGGCCCGGTAGACCGCCGCGGTCGAGAGCCCCTCCGACGGGCAGGCAATCACGGCGAAGAGCGGCCCAAGCGGCGCGACCGGCAGGATCCGTTCGCCGCGACCCGCCGCGATCGCCGCGGCGCCCGCGAAGAACCAGGGCACGTCGCTGCCGATCCGGGCGCCGATTGCCGCCAACCGCTCTCGCGGCCAGTCGAGGCCCCAGGCATCGGCCGCGGCGGCGAGCACGGCGGCGGCGTCGCTCGAGCCGCCACCGAGGCCCGCGCCCGACGGAATCCGCTTCACGAGTTCGATGTCGAGGGCGGGCTCGATGCCCGCCTCGGCGGCGAGCGCTGCGGCGGCCCGCACGACCAGGTTGGTCGCGTCGGCCGGCACGTCGCGGGCGAGCACCCGGCCCCGGGGCGTGGCCAGCGGCCCGGCGAACCGCACCCGGAGGCGAATGCCCGGCGACCCGGCGGCCGTGACGGAGAGCGTGTCGGCCAGATCGACCGGCACCATCAGCGACTCGATCTCGTGAAACCCGTCGGTCCGGCGTTCGAGCACCGCCAACGAGAGGTTGAGCTTCGCGGGGGCGCGGATCGTCACCGCCGCGGCGTGCATCGGCCCGTCACCGCCAGTTGGACACGAAGGCGACCGTGCCCAAGGCCAGGGCCAGACCGATCGCGACGAGGGCCGCCAGGAGCACCGCGATGCTGCGGCCGGCCCAGAGATCGTCACGGATCATTTCGGTCCGGTCGGCCCGGTCGAACGAGCCGTTCCAGACCGGAAAGGCCTGCTCGTCGTAGACCCACTGGGTGCGTTCCTCGAATCGCTTTTCGTTCATGGCGGGCGGTGGGGCGCGGCGTTGCGGGGGTATAGTTCAGTCGGGGCCAGACTCCAAAATCTACCCCCTGGCCCGCCCTGCCGCCAGCCGGGCCGGCCCCGCTTCGCCCGCCCTGACGTGGCATGACCGACCCGCTGCTCCCCGTCGTCGAACCCGATCCCGCCTCCGGGCAGACCCCGGCCGGCGGGCCCGCGCACCTGCTCGACCCGGGTGCCGGTCTGGAGCCGTTTCTGGCCTCGGTCGGTGAGCCCGCCTGGCGGGCCCGCGCGATCCGCCGCTGGCTGTTCGCCCGCCGGGCCGACTCGTTCACCACGATGACCGACCTGCCGCGGCCGCTGCGAGACCGGCTGGCCGAGCGGTTCACGATCTGGACGACCTCGATCGCCGCCCACAAGACCGCCGACGATGGCACCGAGAAGCTCTTGCTCGAGCTCGCCGACGGCCACCGGATCGAGTGCGTGCTCCTCCGCGACGGCGTTCGGCGGACGGTCTGCATCAGCTCGCAGGTGGGCTGCGCGATGGGCTGCGTGTTCTGCGCCAGCGGCATCGACGGGGTGGTCCGCAACCTCTCGACGGGCGAGATCGTCGAGCAGTTGCTGCGGCTCGCGCTGCTGCTACCCGCGGAGGAGCGGCTCAGCCACGTGGTCGTGATGGGCATGGGGGAGCCGCTCGCGAATCTCGACCGGCTGCTGCCGGCGCTGGCCGTGGCCCGTGACCCGGACGGCCTCGGCATCTCGCAGCGGCGGATCACGATCTCGACGGTCGGCCTGCCGCCCGCGATCGACCGGCTCGTCGAACTCGATGCCGGCTACAACCTCGCCGTCTCGCTCCACGCGGCCGACGACGAGCTGCGAACGAGGCTGGTGCCGGTCAACAAGGCGATCGGGCTCGACGCCGTGATGACGGCAGCCGACCGCTACTGGG
>JBILOA010000056.1:0-7850 GCA_044374735.1 Pirellulales bacterium
GGGGATGGACCCCGAAACGGCGGCCCGGGCGTGTGATCCGTTCTTCAGCGGCCGCGATGCGGGCCGGGGCATCGGCCTGGGGCTGCCGAAGGCGCGCCGGCTCATCGAGTCGAGCGGCGGCAGCCTCGCGATCGAGTCGCGGCCCAACCGGGGCACCCGCTGCATCATCGAGTTGCCCGCCGCCCAACAGGCCGCGGCGCCGTCAAACTTCGCCCATGTTGCCCGGGGTGAAGCAGCGACGAGCCGCTGACGGGCGGCAGCGAGCCGGCGAGCGACGAGTCGAGCACCGGCCCTTGTCGCTTCAGGCCGTTTTCTCTTATTCTCGCCGGGCAATCACGGGCTTGGCCAGACGGTCGAGTCCCGGGCGTCGGGTGATGGATCGCCCTCCGCTGCCGCACCACAGGGATGGACGCATGAGTTTCACGGGATCCGACGCCCGCCTCTCCGGTGCCACGGCCCACCGCATCGAAGAAGCGCCCCTGCCGCTGCGGCGGACCACTCGCGGAGGACCGCGAACCAGGAACCGGGCCGGGTTCGGCGTCGCGGATCCGGAAACACCACCGGCCATCGACCCCGCGGAACTCGCGGCTCGAACCACTTCGTGGCTGCGGCAGCGTCAGGCCGACGACGGCCATTGGCGCGGCCCGCTCGAGGGCGACACGATCCTCGAAAGCGAGTATCTCCTGCTGCTGGCCTGGGCCGGGCGGCTGGCGGGGCCGGTCGTGGAGGCTGCCGCCCGGCGGATTCTCGACGAGCAGTTGCCAACGGGCGGCTGGGCGATCTACCCGGGACGTCAGCGCCAGCGTGAAGGCCTACCTGGCCCTCAAGCTGACCGGCCACGACCCAGAGTCGCCACCGCTGCGGCGGGCACGCACGGCGATCGCCGCCGCGGGTGGCCCTTGGGCCGTCAACAGTTTCACGAAGTTTTATCTCGCGCTCCTGGGACAGATGCCCTACTCGGCCTGCCCGGCCGTGCCGCCCGAGATGGTGCTGCTGCCCGACTGGTTCCCGGTCAACCTCAACCGCGTGTCGGCCTGGTCGCGCACGATGATCGTGCCGCTGTCGCTGATGTGGGCCTTCAAGCCGCTGCGGCCGATTCCGCTGGCCGGCGGAATGACGGAGCTGTTCGCCGACTCGCCTCGCAGCCGTCCTCCGGCGCGGGACGGCGGCTGGGCGTTGTTCTTCCGGGGCGTGGACCGGTTCATGAAGGCCTGCGAGTCGATCGGGCTGGTGCCGCTGCGGGCCCGGGCCGTGCAGGCCTGCCGGCGCTGGATGCTCGAGCGGCTCGACGGCAGCGACGGCCTGGGGGCGATCTTCCCGCCGATCGTCTGGAGCATCATCGCCCTGCGGTCCCTGGGGTGCGACGACGATTCGCCCGAGGTCCAGGAGAGCTGGCGGCAGCTCGAGCGGCTCGTGGAGCGGGAGCCCGACGGGTCGGTGCGGGTGGAACCGTGCCGGTCGCCGGTCTGGGACACGGCGATCACCGTGATCGGCCTGGTGGAAGCGGCGGCCCTGCCGGGCCAGCCCGCGGCCGACGACGACTTGACGGCGGCCGGCCAGGGCATCGACTGGCTGCTGGCCAACGAGCTGCGTGCGGCCGGCGACTGGACCCGCGGCCTGCGCCGGGGCGAGGAGGTGCCGCCATCCGGCTGGTGCTTCCAGTACGCCAACCGCTTTTACCCCGACGTCGACGACACGGCGATGGTGCTCGTCGCCCTGGCGACGTGGCGCCGGCAGGCGGCGGCGGACGACGAGGCCGCCGCACGGCGGCGAGCGCGCGTGGACGCGGCGATCGGGCGGGCCCGCCGCTGGCTGGAGGCGATGCAGAGCGCCGATGGCGGCTGGGGCGCGTTTGATCGCGACAACGACATGGAACTGCTGTGCAAGGTTCCCTTCGCCGACCACAACGCGATGATCGACCCGAGCACGCCCGACATCGCGGGGCGGGTGCTCGAGGCCTTCGGCAAGACGGGCTGGCGGGTGGGCCATCCGGCCGTTGACCGAGGTCTGGCGTATCTGCGGCAAACCCAGGGGCCCACCGGCTGCTGGTTCGGCCGCTGGGGCGTGAACTACATCTACGGCACCTGGCAGGCACTCGAGGGGCTGCGGGCCGTGGGCGTGCCGAGCGACGATCCGGTCGTGCGCCGCGCAGCCGAGTGGCTCGAGGCCCATCAGCAGCCCGACGGTGGCTGGGGCGAATCGCCGGAGAGCTACGCCGATCCTGATCTGGCCGGCATCGGCCCCGTCACGGCCTCGCAGACCGCCTGGGCCATCAAGGGCCTGGTGGCCGCGGGCCGCGCCGATTCGCCGGCGGTGGCCCAAGGACTCCGCTGGCTCGCCGACCGCCAGGAACCGGACGGCTCGTGGCAGCAGCGGGAGTTCACCGGCACGGGCTTTCCGCTCGTCTTCTATCTCCGCTACCACTACTACCCGATCTCGTTCCCGCTGCTGGCGGTCGCCCGTGCGGCCGCGGCGGTCGGCCGTGAAGGAACGCCGTCATCATGAGTGTTCCCGTCGGACAGATGCTCGCGGTCCTGCGACACGTGGCCCTGCAACGCCTGCGGGGCAACGACCGCTATCCGCTGGTGCTGATGCTCGAGCCCTTGTTTCGCTGCAACCTGGCGTGCGGCGGCTGCGGAAAGATCCAACACCCTGCCGAAATCCTCCGCTCGCACCTGACGCCGGAGCAGTGCTTGGCGGCGGTCGACGAGTGCGGGGCTCCGATGGTCTCGATTCCCGGGGGCGAGCCGCTGCTGCATCCGCAGATCGAGCGAATCGTGGAGGGGATCGTGGCGCGAAAGCGCTATCTTTACCTCTGCACCAACGCGCTCAAGCTGGAAGAGATGCTGCCCCGGTTCCGGCCGTCGCCCTACCTGGCCTTCTCGGTCCACCTTGACGGCCCGCGCGAGGAGCACGACCACGCCGTCTGCCGCGAGGGCGTCTACGACATGGCCGTGTCGGCCATCCGCGCCGCGCGCCGCGCGGGCTTCCGCGTGACCACCAACTCCACGCTGTTCACCGACGCCGACCCCGATCGCTACCGGAAGTTCTTCGACGACGTGATGGCCCTCGGCGTCGAGGGGATGATGATCTCGCCGGGCTACTCCTACTCGAAGGCGCCCGACCAGGATCACTTTCTGCCGCGGGAGCGCAGCCAGGGGCTGTTCCGCAGGATCCTGGACGGAGCCCCGCGCCGCTGGCGGTTCAACCAGTCGCCGGTGTTCCTCGAGTTTCTCAAGGGTGCCTGGGACCTGGAGTGCCGCCCCTGGGGCACGCCGACCTACAACCTGTTCGGCTGGCAGCGGCCCTGCTACCTGCTCGACGAGGGCTACGCCAAGAGCTTTCGCGACCTGATGGAGGAGACCGACTGGGACGCCTACGGCCGGGCCAGCGGCAACCCCAAGTGCGCCGACTGCATGGTGCACTGCGGCTACGAGCCGGCGGCGGTGGAAGCCACCTTCCGCTCGCTCGGCGGCCTGCTGGCCACGGCCCGGCTGATGCTCTTCGGGCCGCCCAAGTCGCCGCCGGCAGCCCGGCCCGAACCGGCCCCGGCCGCCGTCGGCTTGCGGCTGCAGGCCAACGGCCTTCCCGCGCTGCCGGTCATCGATCGCGTGGCGTGAGCCAACCCGCGCGGTCGCCTACAGCCCACGCTCGCGCACGAGCCTGGCCGCGTCGAGCGCCGCCCCACGCGCGCCGGCCGAGTCGCCGTCGGAGATCACGTGGATCGGCAGGGCGGCCTGCTCTTCCCGCTGGGACGGCATGCCGGCCCGGATTTCAGCGAGGAACCACTGGCGGAACTCGGCGGCGGTTTCCATCGCGCCGCCGCCGACGAACAGGGCGTCGGGGTCGAACACGTTGATCATCTCGTCGAAGAACAGGCCGAGGGCCCGGGCCTGCACCTGAAAGATGCCCCGGCAGACAGCGTCCCCGCGCTCGGCCAGGCCCCGCACCTGCTTGGCGGCCTCGGCGATGTCGAGGGCGGCGAGCGGATGCCCGGCGTGGCGGGCGAGGAAGTGCGGCAGGAGCGTGCGACGGATCGCCGTCAGCGAGCAGAGCGACTCGAGATCGCCCGTGCGGCCGCAGTTGCAGGTGGGCTCCAGACCCTCGAGACCGGGGATGCCCTGCCAGGGGATCAGCACGTGGCCGAGTTCGCCGCCGAAACCGTTGCGGCCGGTGACGACCCGACCCCCGGTGATCACGCCGCCGCCGAGGCCCGTGCCGATGATCGCCGACACGCTCGTGGCCTGGTTCTCGGAGCCGAACACGGAGGCATGGCCCCAGAGGGCGGCGGCGTTGCCGTCGTTGAGGTAGGTGACCGGCAGTCCGAGCCGCTGCTCCAGACCGGCGCGGATGTCGTAGCCGGCCCAGTCGTGATGGACGAAGTTGGTGGAGCCACGGCGGCTGAGCACGCCCGAGGCGCTCGCCGGGCCGGGCGTGTCGAGCCCGGCGGCGACGAGTTTGGAGACGGGAACACCCGCCCGCGTCGCCGCGACCTCGAGGCCGGCGACGATCTGGCCGAGGCAGACCGCGGGCCCCTCGACGCTCCGGGCGGGATGCTCGCACAGCCCCTGGATCAGGAACTGGCCGCGCTCGTCGAGAAACGTGTAGTTGATGGCGGTGCCGCCGAGATCGATCCCGGCGACGACTTTTTCAGCGGGTGACACCTGGAAACTCCCCGGCTCCGGAACGTGAGGCCGTGAATCCTGCCCGATCCCGGTCGCCCGGAAAAGCCCGGTCGGCCGTGGCCCGGGCCTTACGCCCCCTCCGCAAAGCCCCGTTTGATCCGCGACGTGATGGCCCGCAGCCCGCGGGCCCGCAGCATGCCCAGCACGTCACCGAGCCCCAGCCGCTCCACCAGGTCGTCGGGAATCCCCGCCGCCTCCGTGGCCGGACGGCCGGCGACGACCCCGCGCAGGACCGCCACGAAGCCCTTCACCGTGGGCGCCTCGGGAGCCACGTCGGCCACCAGCACGGCACCGCCGTCGGCATCGGCGGCCGTCCAGAGGAAGACCGGCGTCTGGCACTCGTGGATGCGGCCCTCGGCCACGGCCTTCCTGGCCTGGTACTCGGCCGGCAGCGGCGGCAGGCCCGCGGCATATTCGACGAGGAGTTCCAACTTCTCCCGGCCATCGAGGTCGACGAACTCCTCGACGATGCCGTCGATCCGCGACCGGACATCGTCCATCGTCAGGCTTCCGCGGCCGTCGGCGCGGCGGCGGCGACACCGCCCGGCTCGGCACCCTTGGCGATCGGCACGCGGACGCAGTTGCCCCACTCCAGCCACGAGCCGTCGTAGTTCCGCACGTTGCCGAATCCGAGCAGATACTTGAGCACGAACCAGGTCAGGCTCGACCGCTCGCCGATCCGGCAGTAGGCGACCGTGGGCGAGCGACGCTTCATCTTCAGCTCCTTGACGTAGAGCTTCTCGAGGTCTTTGGCCGACTTGAACGTGCCGTCGTCGTTGCAGTTCATCGGCCACGGAACGTTGACCGCGCCGGGGACGTGGCCGCCGCGAACGGCTCCCTCGTTGGGATAGTCGGGCATGTGCATCCGCTCGCCCCGATACTCCTCCGGGCTGCGGACGTCGAGCAGCGGCTTGCCCGCCTTGCAGTGCTTGAGCACCTCGTCGCGGAGGGCCCGGATCGATCCGTCCTGCTCGCTGGCCGTGTAGGAGGCCCTGGGATAGGCGACCCGGTCGGTGGACCAGGGGCGGCCATCGAGTTCCCACCGCTTCCGGCCGCCGTTCATGATGCGGCAGTCGTGGTGGCCGTAGAGCTTGAACACCCAGAAGGTGTAGCAGGCCCACCAGTTGCTCTTGTCGCCGTAGAACACGACCGTCGTGTCGTTGGCGATGCCCCGCTCGGCACAGAGCCGCTCGAAAGCCGCCCGATCGAGGTAGTCTCGCTGGACGGCATCCTGGAGATCGGTTTGCCAGTCGATCTCGACGGCCCCCGGCACGTGCCCCTGCACATACAGCGCCCGATCCTCGTCCGACTCGACGATCCGCACCTTGGGATCGGTGAGGTGCTCGGCCACCCACTCGGTGGAAACGAGCACATCGGGCTGGGCATAGGCGGGCATGGCGACACTCCTCGGGGTCTTGTCTGGCCGCCCGCGTGGCAGACACCGGTGCAGCCAAAGCGATCGTAGTGCATCCCCTAGCCGCCTGCAACGAGCCTCCATCGCGAGGCGGCGGCCGACGCGATACGATACGGGCCTTCGCCGACGGTCACTTCCGTCGCTTGCATCCTGCCACGAACCCCCGCCGCGATCGGACCTCTCCCATGGGCGCCGCCTTCATCTTCCAGATCTCGCACCTGTTCAAGAAGTTCGGCCAGCGGGAACTGCTCAAGGACATCAACCTGGCCTTCTATCCGGGTGCCAAGATCGGCCTCTTGGGCCGCAACGGCGCCGGCAAGAGCACGCTCATGAAGATCATGGCGGGCATCGACAAGGAGTTCGAGGGAGAGGCCCGGCTGGCCGACGGCTACACCGTGGGGTATCTGGAGCAGGAGCCCAAGCTCGACCCGACGAAGACGGTGTTCGAGAACGTGATGGAGGCGGTGGACCACTCCCGGGCCGTGCTGCGGCGGTACGAGGAGATCAACACCCGGCTGGGCGAGCCGCTGGAGCCCGAGGAGATGGAGAAGCTCCTGGCCGAGCAGGCGACCGTCCAGGACGAGATCGACGCCAAGAACCTCTGGGACCTCGACCGGCAGGTCGAAATCGCGATGGACGCGATGAATCTGCCCCCGAGCGACTGGGCGGTGACGAACCTCTCCGGCGGCGAGCGTCGCCGGGTGGCCCTCTGCAAGCTGTTGCTCGAGAAGCCCGACCTGCTCCTGCTCGACGAGCCGACGAACCATCTCGACGCCGAGAGCGTCGACTGGCTCGAGCGGCACCTGGCCGAGTATCTGGGCACGGTCGTGGCCGTGACCCACGACCGCTACTTCCTCGACAACGTGGCCAAGTGGATCCTGGAAGTGGACCATGGCCGCGGAATCCCCTTCGAGGGCAACTACACCGCCTGGCTCGAGCAGAAAAAGGCCCGCCTCGAACTCGAGGAGAAGCAGGCCAGCGCCCGCCAGAAGACGCTCGACAAGGAGCTCGAGTGGGTGCGGATGTCGCCCAAGGCCCGCCAGGCCAAGAGCAAGGCCCGCATGGCGGCCTACGAGAAGCTGGCGGCGGAGCAGGCGGCCGTCCGCGATTCGGAAATCGAGATCTTCATCCCGGCCAGCCGGCCGCTCGGCGACCAGGTGATCGACGCGGAGAACATCTCCAAGGCGTTCGGCGACAAGCTGCTGTTCGAGAATCTCTCCTTCCGCCTGCCCCCCGGCGGCATCGTGGGGATCATCGGCCCCAACGGCGCCGGCAAGACGACGCTGTTCCGGATGCTCGTGGGCCAGGAGAAGCCCGACAGCGGCTCGATCAAGGTGGGAGCCACGGTGGACATCGGCTACGTCGACCAAAACCGCGACGCGCTCGATCCCGCCAAGAGCGTGTTCGAGGAGATCTCCGGCGGCCACGACACCATCGAACTGGGCAAGCGGGCGGTGAACGCCCGCAGCTACGTGGCGAAGTTCAACTTCATGGGCCCCGACCAGCAGAAGAAGGTGGGCTCACTCTCCGGCGGTGAGCGGAACCGCGTCCACCTGGCCAAGCTGCTCCGCGGCGGGGCCAACCTGCTGTTGCTCGACGAGCCGACCAACGATCTCGACGTCGACACCCTGCGGTCGCTGGAGGAGGGGATCACCCATTTCGCCGGCAGCGTGGTGGTGATCACCCACGACCGCTGGTTCCTGGACCGCCTCGCCACCCACATCATCGCCTTCGAGGGCGACGGCTACGTG
>JBILOA010000057.1:0-7821 GCA_044374735.1 Pirellulales bacterium
GCGGCTCAACAGCATGAAGCGGGGCGACGAGCTTCGGCCCGGCGTGCTGCAGATGGTCAAGGTCTACGTCGCCGCCAAGCGGGTGATCTCGGTCGGCGACAAGATGGCCGGCCGGCACGGCAACAAGGGTGTGATCGCCAAGATCCTGCCGAAGGAGGACATGCCGTTCCTGAAGGACGGCACTCCCGTACAGATCCTGCTCAATCCGCTCGGCGTTCCGAGCCGGATGAACGTGGGCCAGATCCTCGAGACCCATCTCGGCTGGGCCGGCAAGCTGCTCGGCTTCCAGGCCATCACTCCGGTGTTCGACGGCGCCAGCGAGGACGACATCAACAAGGTGCTGGCCGATGCGGGCCTGCCGAAGCACGGCAAGGCGCAACTCTACGACGGCCGCACCGGCGAGCCGCTCGAGCAGGAGACCACGGTGGGCTACATCTACATGTTGAAGCTCCACCACCTCGTCGACGACAAGGTGCACGCCCGTTCGACCGGCCCCTACTCGCTCATCACGCAGCAGCCGCTGGGCGGCAAGGCCCGGTTCGGCGGCCAGCGGTTCGGGGAGATGGAAGTCTGGGCCCTGGAGGCCTACGGGGCCGCCTACATCCTCCAGGAACTGCTGACCGTCAAGAGCGACGACGTCGAGGGACGGACCAAGATTTACGAGAGCATGGTGAAGGGCGAGAACACGCTCGAGGCCGGCACCCCGGCGAGCTTCGACGTGCTGACCAACGAGATTCGCGGGTTGGCGCTCAACATGCAGTTGGAGAAGCGCCGGGTCTAGGTTCGGGCGGGCGAAGCCATCGCGGCCTTCGCCCGCTGGGGAAGCCCGGAGGCCCACGGCCGCCGCAGCTTCTCCGATGGTCACGCCTCCGGCGTGACGGCGGTTTGGGTGACGGGCTCGAGATCGACGGGATTAACGAGGAGAGAACACGTGAGCATCGGTGAAGCCACCTACGATCGCGTCAATGACTACGCCGCTGTGAAGATCAGCCTGGCCAGGCCGCACGACATCCGCAGCTGGTCGTTCGGCGAGGTCAAGAAGCCCGAGACGATCAACTACCGCACCTTCCGTCCGGAAAAAGACGGCCTGATGTGCGAGAAGATCTTTGGCCCTGAGAAGGATTGGGAGTGCTCCTGCGGCAAGTACCGCGGCATGAAGTACAAGGGCATGATCTGCGACCGCTGCCAGGTGAAGGTCACGCAGAGCAAGGTCCGCCGCAAGCGCATGGGCCACATCGAGCTCGCCGCCCCGGTGGTCCACATCTGGTTCTTCAAGGCGATGCCGAGCCGGTTGGGCGCGCTGCTCGACATGAAGACCTCCAGCCTCGAGAAGGTCATCTACTTCCAGGATTACGTCGTCCTCGACCCCAAGGACACGCCCCTCAAGCGGCAGCAGCTCCTGACGGAGGAGGAATACCGCGAGGCCAAGGCCACGTACGGCGAGGGCTCCTTCGACGCCGAGATGGGGGCCGAGGCCGTCCGTAAGCTCCTGCTCGGGCTCGACCTGGTCACGCTTTCCCGCGAGCTCCGGGTGGAGCTCGCGACCACCAACTCCAAGCAGAAGAAGAAGGACCTCGTCAACCGGCTCAAGATCGTCGAGGCGATCCGCGACAGTGAGAACAAGCCGGAGTGGATGGTGCTCGACGTCATTCCGGTGATCCCGCCCGACCTGCGGCCGCTGGTGATGCTCGACAGCGGCAACTTCGCCACCAGCGACCTGAACGACCTCTACCGGCGGATCATCAACCGGAACAACCGGCTCAAGAAGCTCGTCGACCTCAATGCCCCGGAAGTCATCATCCGCAACGAGAAGCGGATGCTCCAGCAGTCGGTCGACGCCCTGTTCGACAACAACCGGTGCAAGCGGCCGGTGCTCGCCTCGAGCAACCGCCCGCTCAAGAGCCTGACCGACATGATCAAGGGCAAGCAGGGGCGGTTCCGCGAGAATCTGCTCGGCAAGCGGGTCGACTATTCGGCCCGGTCGGTGATCGTGGTCGGACCCACGCTCCGGCTGCACCAGTGCGGCCTGCCGAAGAAGATCGCGCTGGAACTCTACCAGCCGTTCATCATCCGGCGGCTCAAGGAACTCGGCCACGCCGACACGATCAAGAGCGCCAAGAAGATGCTCGAGCGCAAGGATGCCGAGGTGTGGGACATCCTCGAGGAGGTGATCCGCAACCATCCGGTGCTCCTGAATCGTGCCCCCACGCTCCATCGCATGGGCATCCAGGCGTTCGAGCCGGTGCTCGTCGAGGGCAACGCGATCAAGCTCCATCCGCTGGTCTGCAAGGGCTTCAACGCCGACTTCGACGGCGACCAGATGGCGGTGCACTTGCCGCTCTCGATCGAGGCTCAGGTCGAGGCGCACACGCTGATGCTGTCGACCAACAACATCTTCAGCCCGGCCAACGGCGCGCCGATCATCTCGCCCTCGCAGGACGTGGTGATGGGTTGCTACTACCTGACGATGGCGCTGGCCGGCCGCAAGGGCGAGGGCACCGTCTTCAAGGACTTCGCCGAGGCGGAGCTCGCCCATGTGTTGGGCAAGGTGGACACGCACGCCCGGATCAAGGTCAAGCTGCCCGCGCAGCGGCGGCTCAAGACCGACGCCGAATCGGCTTCGAAGCCCGGGGCGGTGATCGAGACGACCGTCGGCAGGGTGCTGTTCAACTCGATCCTGCCGTCGCCGATGCTCTTCTACAACATCCCGATGAAGTCGGGAGAACTGGCGCGGGTGATCTCCGACTGCTACCAGACGCTGGGCCGCCGGAGCACGATCGACCTGCTCGACGACATGAACCGGGTCGGCTTCAGCTGGAGCACCCGCAGCGGGCTTTCGTTCGCCACCGACGACCTGATCACCCCCTCGAGCAAGACGCGGATCATCGCCGACGCCGAGAAGGAGGTGCTGAAGATCATGAAGCGGTACCAGAAGGGCGTGATCACCGACGGTGAGCGGTACAACTCGGTGCTCGACGCCTGGACGCACGCCCGCGAGCAGATCACCAAGGAGATGATGGCCGAGCTGGAACAGGACACGGATGCCAAGCCGAACCGGCGCAGCGGCTACGTCAACCCGATCCAGCTGATGGCTCAGTCGGGTGCCCGAGGCGGCGTGGAGCAGATCCGCCAGCTGGCCGGCATGCGCGGTCTGATGGCGAAGCCGTCGGGCAAGATCATCGAGGCCCCAATCAAGGCGAACTTCCGCGAAGGGCTGACGGTGCTCGAGTATTTCAGCTCCACGCACGGTGCCCGCAAGGGTCTGGCCGACACGGCGCTCAAGACGGCTGACTCGGGCTACCTGACGCGGAAGCTGGCCGACGTGGCCCAGAACGTCGTCGTCACGATGCACGACTGCGGCACCACGCAGGGCATCGAGAAGACGGTGATCTACCGCGGCGAGAAGGTCGACGTCAGCCTCGCCGACAGCATCCGCGGCCGCGTCAGCCGCGCCGACATCGTGCATCCGAAGACCAACCAGGCGATCGTCAGCGAGGACGGCCTCATCGACCGGAAGATGGCTGCCCAGATCGAGGAGCTGGGGCTGGAGAAGATCCAGGTCCGCAGCCCGCTGACCTGCGAGGCGCCGCTCGGCGTCTGCCGGCTCTGCTACGGCATGGACCTGTCGACCGGCTCACTCGTCGAGGAAGGCATGGCGGTCGGCATCATCGCCGCCCAGAGCATCGGCGAACCGGGCACGCAGCTCACGATGCGGACCTTCCACATCGGCGGCGTCGGCCAGCGTGCGATCGAGGAGAGCGAGTACAAGTCGAAGCGGGCCGGCACGGCGAAGTTCACCCGCCTGCGGACCGTGGAGAACGAACAGGGCGAGTCGATCGTGCTGGCCCGCAACTGCGAACTCGCGATCGTCGACGCCAAGGGTCACGAGCTGGAGAAGTTCGAGATTCCGGCCGGCGGCATCCTCAAGGTCACGGAGAATCAGGAGGTCAAGCCGGGTTCGATCCTCGTTCAGTGGGATCCCCATTCGATCCCGATCCTGGCCGAAGTCGCCGGCAAGGTCCGGTTCGAGGACGTGGTCGAAGGCGAGACGCTCCGGATCGAGAAGGATCCCAGCGGCCACTTGCGGCGGATGGTGATGGAGCACAAGGGCGTGTACCACCCGCAGATCGTGATCGAGGACGAGAGCGGCCAGATCCAGGAGTTCTACTACCTGCCGGAGAAGGCCTATATCGAGGTCTCGCCGGGCGAGATGGTGAAGGCCGGGCACGTGCTGGCCAAGACGCCCCGCGAGGCGAGCGGCACGCAGGACATCACCGGCGGTCTGCCGCGGGTGACGGAGATCTTCGAGGCCCGGAAGCCGAAGGATCCGGCGATCATGGCCGAGAACGACGGCAAGGTGGAGATCAGCAAGGAGAAGCGGCGCGGCAAGCGGTCGATCATCGTGCGCAGCGACAGCGGCGTGGAGCACGAGCATCTCGTGGCCCACGGCAAGCACCTTCGCGTCCATCCCGGTGACTACGTTCGGGCCGGTGAGGCGCTCGTGGACGGACCGCTCGTGCCCCACGACATCCTGCGGATCTCCGGTGAGGAGGAAGTGCAGAAGTACCTGGTCCGCGAGATCCAAAACGTCTATCGCAGCCAGCGGGTCGACATCGACGACAAGCACATCGAGATCATCGTCTCGCAGATGCTGCGGAAGGTGAAGATCGAGACCGTCGGCGATACCAGCCTTTTGCCGGGCAGCGTGCTCGACCGCTACGAGTTCCGTCAGGCAAATGAGCGGCTGGCCGGCTCGGTGCGGATCACCGAGAAGGGTGACAGCGAGTTTGCCGCAGGCAGCATCGTTCCCAAGGACGTGCTCGAGCAGGCCAACACGCAGATCGAGACCCTCGGCGGCGCAGCCGCCAAGGGGACGACCCCGAAGCCCGCCACCGCGAGCACCCAACTGCTGGGCATCACCAAGGCCAGCGTGCAGAGCTCGAGCTTCATCTCGGCGGCCAGCTTCCAGGAAACGACGAAGGTGCTGACCGAGGCTGCGCTGGCCGGCAAGACGGACAATCTGGTGGGCCTCAAGGAAAACGTGATCCTCGGCCACCTGATTCCGGCTGGAACCGGGTTCAACACCTTCCAGTCGGCCGAAGTGCGGGTTCGGCCGGAGGCGCTCGAATCGCTGCGACTGGATCGCGAGAGCCTGCTGACCAGGCAGTTTCCGCTGCTCGAGGCCGCCGGGGGCGACGGGGCCGAGGCCAGTGGCGACGCCATCTCCGGCGTCGCCACGGTCGAAGCACCGGGCGAGGCGGAGTGAGCTTCCCCCCGGGGCTGTTCCCATCGGGTGGCCTGGTGGCGTTGCGTCGATCGTGACGGTCGTTGGGGCCTGCACGAAACGGGTTTTTTGATTCGAGCGAGGTGTCGAACTAGCCTCCAGGGAGTGATTCCATCTCCCGGGAGAGCCTGCGATGCTCCGCTGTCTACCGTCGCTCGTGATCGTGCCCGCCTGGCTGCTCGTCGCTGCGCCGGCCCTTGGGCAGCTCACGCCCTACAACCCGTACGCCGACAGCCAGGAGATGCCCGCTCCGCTCGCGGCCGACGGCACGATCCAGTGGGGGGTGTTCTACAAGTCGGCGGCCATCCAGTCCGCGTACCTGCGGCTCTGGAACCTGGGCGCCTGCCGCGGCACCAACCGCGCGATCACGGAGCCGGTCAACCGCAACAAGGTGATCATTGACCGGCTGCCGGAGTCGGACTACGAGGGTAAGGTCGTCGCCGCCACGGGCACCGTCGCGGGCGGGCTGGTGGCATTCGCCGAGTCCCATGCCGCAGAGGCCGGCGAGCCGCTGGTGGCGCAACTCCACCCGGCGGGCGTGAGCCGCTTGCGGGTCACGGGACGCGTGCCGGCCACCGTGCTCAAGCCGGGACTGATCGTGCGGCTGGTGGCCGAGGTCGACGAGCGGGGACGGGTCGACGCGCCGATCACCGCCTTCGACGTCGTCACGCCGGCGGCGGACTTCAAGCCCGATCCCGTCCGGCCTGGTGTCCGTGGCACGATCGTCGCGGAGGTGAAGCGGGTCCACGAGGACGTGGTCACGCTGATGGTGCCTGCTGGCTCGGTGCGGAGGCTGACCGTCAAGGTGGCCCCGGACGCGATCGCCACGGTCGACGCCGCACTGCTCGATCTCGTCGCGGCCGGTGATTCGATCAGCATCACGGGGCGGATGTGGGCGGGCGATGGCGCCATGGGAGCCGGCACGGTGTTCGCCTCCGAGGTCACGATCACGAAGCCGCCGTTGCCGGGCGAAGTGGTCGTCCCCGCCGCGGGTGCCGTGGCCGGTCGGCCGTGATGTGAAACGCTGGAAAACCGCTCCGGCAGCCCCTACAGTGACGTCCAGGGCGGCGGCCACCGTGGCCGCAGCCGGGGCCGAACCAAGGGGCGGCGGGATCTGGACCCGCCACGAGCCATGAATCGGGCAAGCACCTGGGTGGTGACCGACGGCGGTCGCACGCCCGTCGCGAAGGTGGCCGCCCGAACGCTCCGCAAGCGGCTCGAGGCGGTGTGGCGGGAGCTCGGTGCGTCCTGTCGCCCGCGGCACGATCCCGAGCGGGTGCATCAGCTCCGGGTGGCCACCCGCCGGACGCTGGCGGCGCTCACGGCCTTCCGTGGCGTCGTTCCCGGCAAGCAGCGGATCTGGTTCGAGAAGCGACTGCGGCGGATTCGGCGGGCCGCCGGCAGCACCCGCGATCTCGACGTGCTCACGGGGCGATTGCAGCACGAGGCGGTCGCGCTGACGGCCGCCTCGACCACGCATACCCGGGCGACGCTCGTCCGCGATCGGCTGGTGACGATGCTGGCGAAGCGGCGAGACGTGTCCCGGCAGCCGATCCGTGCGGTGCGGGACGAGCTGCGGGCCGCCGATTGGCCGGCGCGCGTGGAGCGGCTGATCGACGCGGTGACGTCAGCCGGCAGCGACGAGACGTTCGCCGTCTACGGCCGCCGCCGCTTCCGGCAGATGCTGGAGCGGTTCTTCGGCCAGGCCGATCGCAGGCTCGACGAGGCCCCCGAGATCCATCGCCTGCGCATCTCCGGCAAGAAGCTCCGCTATGCCCTCGAGATCTTCGCGCCGGTGTTTCCCGCGGCCGAGCGAACGGCCTGCTACGACGCGCTCGAGCGGCTGCAGGAGACGCTGGGCGAGTTCACCGACCACGCTTCCGCGGCCGATCGGTTTCGGCGCTGGGCCCGAGAAAAGGGTGTGGGACCCGATCGCAAGGCGATCGCGGCCCTGCAGCGGATGGAGGACGATCGCGCCGAGGAGGCCCGCCGGGCCTTCGTGAAGTGGTGGAAGCCCGCACGGCGCCGGGAGCTGCGGCGGAGTTTCGAGCGCACCGTGCGCCGCAAGCCGGCATGATCAGAACCGTCGTGAAGACGCCGCGATCGACGACTCGCCCACGCCGGCGGACGCTCCTCGCCCTCGTGCTCGGCGGCGCCTGGCCGCTGGCCGTCGTGGGCAGCGGGTTCGAGCCGACGGAGGCCGCCGCACCGGCACCCCCGGGCCCGGCTCCGGCGGGCATGGCCTGGATTCCCGGGGGCGAGTTCTCCATGGGCTGCGCCGACCCCCGACGGCTACCGTTTGGTGGGAGCGATCCCATGGCCGACGCGCGGCCCATCCACCGTGTCAAGCTCGACGGCTTCTGGATGGACGTCCACGAGGTGACCAACGGCGCGTTCGCCGACTTCGTCAAGGCCACCGGCTACGTGACCGTGGCCGAGCGGCCTCCGCGGCCCGAGGACTTTCCCGGCGCGCCGGCGGAGAATCTCGTGGCAGGATCGATCGTGTTCGCCCCGCCGGCCGAGGCCGTTCCTCTCCG
>JBILOA010000058.1:0-7819 GCA_044374735.1 Pirellulales bacterium
GAACAAGGAGGGCAATCGCCTCACGCCGAGCGTGGTCGCCTTCAACGACAAGGGCGAGACGCTCGTGGGCGACATCGCCCGCCGCCAGGCCGTCACCAACCCCAAGCGCACGATCTACTCGATCAAGCGGTTCATGGGCCGGCGGCACAACGAGGTGGCCTCCGAGGAGAAGATGGTGCCCTACGAGGTCGTCGGCGGCCCCGAGGACTACGTCAAGGTCAAGGCGGGCGACCAGACCTTCACCCCGCCGGAGGTCTCGGCCAAGGTGCTGCGAGCCCTCAAGGAGGCGGCCGAGAGCTACCTCGGCCACAAGGTCAACAAGGCGGTGATCACCGTCCCGGCCTACTTCAACGACGCTCAGCGGCAGGCCACCAAGGACGCCGGGCAGATCGCCGGTCTGGAGGTGATGCGGATCGTCAACGAGCCGACCGCCGCGGCCCTCGCCTACGGCCTCGACAAGCAGAAGGACGAGAAGATCGCCGTCTTCGACCTGGGTGGCGGCACCTTCGACGTGTCGGTGCTCGACGTTTCCAAGGACGGTGTGTTCCAGGTGATCAGCACCAACGGCGACACCCACCTCGGCGGCGACGACTTCGACCAGGCGCTGATCAACCACGTGGCCGACCAGTTCCAGCGGGAGCAGGGGATCGACCTGCGGAAAGACCCGATGGCGATGCAGCGGCTCCAGGAGGCCTGCGAGAAGGCCAAGAAGGAACTTTCGACCGCGCAGAGCAGCGACATCAACCTGCCCTTCATCACGGCCGACGCGACCGGTCCCAAGCACCTCCAGGTGACGATCACCCGGGCCCAGTTCGAGCAGATGACCGACTCGCTGATCGAGCGGTGCCGGGGGCCGGTGATGAAGGCCCTGGAAGACGCGAAGCTCAAGCCCGCCGACATCGACGAGGTGGTGCTCGTGGGCGGCTCGACCCGGATCCCGAAGGTCCAGGAGCTCGTCAAGAAGATCTTCGGGAAGGAGCCCCACAAGGGCGTGAATCCCGACGAGGTCGTGGCGCTGGGGGCGGCGATCCAGGGGGGCGTGCTCGGCGGCGACGTGCAGGATGTGCTGCTGCTCGACGTCACCCCGCTGTCGCTCGGCATCGAGACGGAGGGGGGCATCTTCACGAAACTCGTCGAGCGGAACACCACGATTCCCACCGACAAGAAGCAGGTCTTCAGCACGGCGGCCGACAACCAGACGGCCGTCACGGTGAGCGTGTATCAGGGCGAGCGGCCCATGGCCCGCGACAACCGGCTCCTCGGCCAGTTCAATCTGGAAGGCCTGCCGCCGTCACCCCGGGGCACCCCGCAGATCGAGGTCAAGTTTGACATCGACGCCAACGGCATCCTGAACGTGAGCGCCAAGGACCTCGGCTCCAACAAGGAGCAGACCGTCCGGATCGAGCAGTCGAGCGGGCTCACCGAGAGCGAGATCGAGCGGATGCGAAAAGACGCCGAGGTCAACGCCGAGGAGGACAAGAAGAAGGCCCGCCTGGCGGAGGTTCGCAATCGGGCGGAGGCGCTCTGCTTCCAGACCGAGAAGCTGATCAAGGAAAACGACGGCAAGCTTTCCGCCTCCGACAAGGCGCCGCTCGAGGCGGCTGTCACCAAGGCCCGCGAGATGGCCAAGGGCGAGGACGTGGACGCGATCCAGTCGGCCCACGACGCGCTCGAGCAGGCGGCCCATGCCCTGTCGAAGGTGCTCTACGAGCAGTCCACGGCCCAGCGGGCCGGAACGGGCCCCGAGGCCGCCGCTGCCGGCGCAGGCTCGGGCAAGGGGCCCGATGACGCGATCGACGCGGAGTTCGAGGTGAAGGGGTAACGCGAAACCGGCCGTCCTCGGCCGGGGTGAGGGAGCTCCATGCCTTTTCGATTCGACAAGTTCACGATCAAGGCGCAGGAGGCGGTCCAGGCGGCCGTGGAGCTGGCCGGCAACCGGGGCAACCCCCAGGTGACGCCGGTGCATGTGCTCCAGGCCCTGGTGGCCGAGCGCGAGGGCATCGTGCGGCCGCTGCTCGAGAAGATCGGCGTCGATCGCGGGCAGCTCGAGCGGATCATCGAGGCGGAGGTTTCCCACCTGCCGAAGGTTTCGGGAGGCGCCCAGCCGCAGCCGGATCAGGAGCTGATCAAGGTGTTCGAGGCGGCCGCCGCCGAGTCGCACGCCATGAAGGACGAGTTCGTCTCGACCGACCACCTGCTACTCGCCCTGGCCAAGACGCCCTCCAAGGCGAAGAACCTCCTGGGACTGGCGGCGGTCAGCGAGAAGGATCTCCTCGCCGGGCTGCAGGCGGTGCGTGGGCAGTCACGGGTGACCGATCAGAACCCGGAGGAGAAGTTTCAGGCACTCGAGAAGTATGGGATCGACCTCGTCCAGCGGGCCAGTCAGGGCAAGCTCGACCCGGTGATCGGCCGCGACTCCGAGATCCGGCGGGTGATCCAGGTGCTGTCGCGGCGGACGAAGAACAATCCCGTCCTGATCGGTGAGCCCGGCGTGGGCAAGACGGCGATCGCGGAGGGGCTCGCGCTGCGGATCGTGCAGTCGGACGTGCCCGAAAATCTCAAGGGCCGCCGGGTCGTCGCCCTCGACCTCGGCGCGCTGATCGCCGGCACCAAGTATCGCGGCGAGTTCGAGGACCGCCTCAAGGCCATCCTGCGCGAGGTCGAGGCGGCCGCCGGCAACGTGGTCCTGTTCATCGACGAGCTCCACACCGTGATCGGCGCGGGTGCGGCGGAGGGGGGCTCCGACGCGGCGAACCTGCTCAAGCCCGCGCTCGCCCGGGGCGAGTTGCGGTGCATCGGCGCGACGACGCTCGACGAGTACCGGAAGCACATCGAAAAAGACGCGGCCCTCGAGCGACGGTTCCAGCCGGTGATGGTCGGAGAGCCCTCCGTCGAGGACACGATCGCGATCCTCCGGGGCCTCAAGCCCCGCTACGAGGCCCATCACAAGGGGGTCAAGATCAAGGACTCCGCGCTGGTGGCGGCGGCGGAGTTGTCTCAACGCTACATCGCCGACCGGTTCCTGCCCGACAAGGCGATCGACCTGATGGACGAGGCGACCAGCCGGATCGCGATGGAACTGCAGAGTGTTCCCAGCGAGATCGACGAGGTGCAGCGGCGGCTCGTGCAACTGGAGCTGGCCGGCCGCCAGCTTGCCGAGGAGACCGAGGAGCACGCCAAGGACCGGCTGGCCGAGATCGAGGCCGAATCGGCCGAGCTGCGGAAGAAGCTGGCCAGCCTCCGCGAACAGTGGGAGGCCGAGAAGAGCGGCGTGGGGAGCGTGCAGGAGTTGCGCAAGCAGCTCGACGAGGTGGAGCGGGAGTTCGACCGGGCGGGTGTGGCGATCAAGGAGCGGCAGTCTGCGGGCGTGCCGGTGGAGGAGTCGCTCTACCAGAAGCTCTACGAGTTCGACGTCAAGCGGAAGACGCTTGCGGCGCGGCTGGAAGGGGAGGGCAGCGAGCAGGCGGGCCGGGAGGCGGCCGGCAAGCACGCCAAGCGGCTGTTGCGCCGCGAGGTGGGGCCGGAGGAGATCGCGGAGGTGGTTTCCGCCTGGACGGGAATCCCGGTCACGCGGCTCGTCGAGAGCGAGCGGGCCAAGCTGCTCGTGCTCGAGGAGCGGCTCCACCAGCGGGTGGTCGGCCAGGAGGAGGCGGTCGAGGCCGTCAGCGACGCGGTTCGCCGCAGCCGGGCCGGCCTTCAGGACCCGAACCGCCCGATCGGTTCGTTCCTGTTTCTCGGCCCCACCGGCGTCGGCAAGACGGAGCTCTGCAAGGCCCTCGCCGAGGTGCTCTTCGACGACGAGAACGCGATGGTGCGGATCGACATGAGCGAGTTCATGGAGAAACACACGGTCGCGCGGCTGATCGGCGCGCCGCCGGGCTACGTCGGCTACGAGGAGGGGGGGCTGCTCACGGAGGCGGTGCGGCGTCGACCCTACTCGGTGGTCCTGCTCGACGAGATGGAGAAGGCCCACCGCGACGTGTTCAACGTGCTCCTGCAGGTGCTCGACGACGGCCGGCTGACCGACAGCCTCGGCCACACCGTCGACTTCACCAACACGATCGTGGTGATGACGAGCAACGTCGGCAGCCAGGTGATCCAGGAGATCACGAAGGAGGGGGGCAGCGAGCAGGAGATGCGGGACGCCGTCAAAGACGCGCTCTCCGCCCGGTTCCTCCCCGAGTTCCTCAACCGGATCGACGAGACGATCATCTTTCACCCGCTCGACCAGAAGCACATCCGCCGGATCGTGCAGATCCAGGTGAACCGGCTGGTGGGCCAGGCCGCGAAGGCGGGCATCACGCTCGAGTGCAGCGAGGCGGCGCTCGACGAGATCGCGCGGCTCGGCTACGACCCGGTCTACGGCGCCCGGCCACTCAAGCGGGTGATCCAGCAGCAACTGCAAAACGCGCTGGCCCGCGAACTCCTCTCGGGGGCGTTCACCGAGGGGGACACCGTCCGGATCGATTTCGTCCAGGACGGGTTCACGTTCGCCAAGAACGGCTGACTGGGGCAACCCTACCGCTTGCGGTCTTCGAGGCCCATCCGCGCGATCAACCCTTCGCAGCCGGTGGTCATCTTACGGAGCTTCGCGGCCATCGTGAGCTTCTCGCTTGTGGTGGCCTTCTTGAGCTTGCTCTCGAACTTCGTGAGCTTCTTCTTGCGGTGCCGCCGCCGCTTGATCTCCTTCATCCGGTTGCTGATGCCGCCCATGCGTGTCGCGAGCCTCTGGTGTTGATCGGGAAAGACCGAAGCCTAGAAAAAGCCGGGAAACGAGTCAAAGCCGATACCCGGCGCGGCGGGGAAAACGGCCCGCGGCACCGCGGTCCGGCGGCCGCCTCCGGTGGGCCGCGGTGTAGACTTTCGGTGGGGCGGCCCCGTCAGGCTGGCTGCCCTGTCACGGACGGGTGGCAGAGCGGTTGAATGCACCGGTCTTGAAAACCGGCAGTCGCGAAAGCGGCTCGTGGGTTCAAATCCCACCCCGTCCGCCTGGTGCTCGATGTGCGGCGAAGCGGATCAGCTGCTGCTTGCCGCGGACGTTGAGCGAATCGACCGTCGGGGTGGGCGTGGCGTCGACGCCACGCCGACGTCATTCTCGGCCACAACCTCGAGGGTCGCACCGTGGCGATGGCCGTCGATGGGCCGCCGCCGTCACGCCGCCGTCACGGTGGCCCCGTCGGCCGCCCCCGAGACGAACATCTCGGCGATGATTCCCGTGGCGGCGCGGTAGTCGCGTGCGAGCGTTTCCATCACCGCCTCGGCACGATCCGCTGCGACGATGGCCACGACGCAGCCGCCGAAGCCCCCGCCCGTCATTCGGCAACCGTACACGCCCGGCAGCACGGCTGCCGCGGCCACAAGCATGTCGACCTCTCGACATGAGACGTCGAAGTCGGTCGCAAGTGACGCATGGCTCTCGAGCATCAGGCGGCCGGCCTGCCCCCAGTCGCAGGCCTCCGCGGAAGCGACGAACTGCAGCGTGCGGTCGATCTCCGAGAGCACGTGCCCCGCCCGCCGACGCTCCAGGTCCGGGAGCTCGGCGGCTTGCCGGCGCCAGGCATCCGCGCTCACGTCGCGGAGCGCCCTCACGCCGAGCCGGGCCGCCGCCGAAGCGCACTCGTCGCGTCTGGCCGCGTACGCGCCGTCGGCCAGGCTGTGCTTGACGCCGCTGTTCACCACGAGCACCTGGATGCGGTCGTCGGCGACAGGCACGTGCCGCATGCGCTGGCTGCGGCAGTCGAGCAGGAGCGCATGCCCGGCCCGCCCGAAGGTTACGGCGAACGGATCCATGATGCCGCAAGGAACTCCCGCGAACAGGTGCTCGGCCTGCTGGCAGAGCAACGCCTTCTGGGCCGGGGGCAACGACCTTCCGCAGAGCGCCTCCACGGCGGTCGCCACGGCGACGGTGAGTGCCGCGCTGCTGCTCAAGCCCCCGCCGGCCGGCAGGTCTCCCGACAACTCGGCATCGAAGCCCGGAATCGGCCACCCGAGGGCCTGGTAGCCGGCGATCACCCCGGCCGCATAGGCGGCCCACGAGCGGTCGCCGGGCTTGAGCGGGTCGGTCAGTGGGAGTGTCGCGACGGCGGGATCGCGGACCGAGCGCAGGATGCCCAGCCGATCGCTGCGGCGACGCACGGCGAGTCGCAACTCCCGCTCGATGGCCATCGGCAGCACGAACCCGTCGTTGTAGTCGGTGTGCTCGCCGATCAGGTTGACTCGCCCGGGAGCCCGAACGATAAACCCACCTTCGGCGTTGCCGACCCGGTGAGAAATGGTGGCAGGGGCGGCTGGTCGGGGGTTCATGGCATACTGTGCTGTGGGATGAGAAGCCCTCATTAAAGGACACGCTGTCAGGTCGCACCAGCCCAAGGGACCGCCTCCTGGCAGCGACATGGATACCCCCTTGGGCGGGACGACCACGTCATGGAAGCCCTGCTGCACCATCCGACCCGGCGGCTGGCATTTCTGTGCCTCATGTATCTGGCCCAGGGGCTGCCCTTCGGCTTCGTGACCGTGGCCCTGGCCGCCCATCTGGCGGCCCACGGCGCGACGACGGCGGCGATCGGCGGCGTGGTCGCCATGGCCATGCTGCCCTGGAGCTTCAAGTGGGCCTGGGGCCCGCTCGTGGACTCCGGCCGGTGTGCCGCGCTCGGCCGCCGGCGGCCTTGGATCATGCTCGCGCAGACGCTGATGATCCTCAGCGCCGTGCCCCTGGCCTGGGTGCCGATCGGCGACACGGGCCTGCTGGCATGGCTCGTGTGCCTTCACAACGCGTTCGTCGGCCTGCAGGACGTGGCGGTCGATGCTTTGGCCGTCGACGTTCTCGAGGGCGCCGACCGGGAGCGGGCCAGCGGCATGATGTACGGCTCGTCGATTCTGGGAACATTTTTCGGCGGGGCGGGGCTCGGCATCGTCGCGGGCCGATTCGGTCTCGGCACCGCGGTCGGGGCGATGGTGGCCGCGCAGACGGTGATCCTCGCGGTCGTCGTGGCCTGCCGCGAGCGACCGGGCGACGCGGTGCTCCCGGGCCTGGGCCAGCGAGCGGGCGGCGAGTCCCGGCATCATCCCCGGGCGCAGCCGGGGATCGCGGGCCTCACACGGGCGCTGCTGCGAGCCATGGCCCGGCCGCCGGCGCTCCGCGCCGCCGCGGGGGCATTCGCCTGCAAGGTGCTGCCGCAGACGCTGGCGGTGCTGATGACGGTGCACCTGATCGACGTCCGCGGCTGGACTCAGGAGCGGTATGCCGCGGTGACCGGCGGCGGCGGCATCCTCCTCGGCTTGGTCGCCGCCGTCAGTGGCGGATTCCTGGCGGGCAGGCTCGGGCCGCGGCGGACGGCGATCGTCGCCAACGGTCTCCTCGGGGCCGTCTGGATCGCGTTCGCTTGGGCGGCTGCCGGTTGGGGCCGCTCCGACGTGGTCTTCGGCTGGGTGGCGGCGGATGCAATCTGCCAGGCGGTCGCGACCGTCGCCATGTTCGCCATCTTCATGCGGGTGGCCTCGCCGGCCGTGGCGGCGACCCAGTTCACCGCATCGATGGCCCTCATGAACCTGGCGACGACCGCCGGGTCGTGGCTGGCGGGCCCGATCGGCGCCGCCTGCGACGTGCCCACGGCGTTTCTCGCGGCCGGATTGCTCCAGCCGCTGGCCGGTTTTCTCCTGCCCCCCGACGGGCCCAAGAAGGCGGCCAGTTGAGTTTGTTAGTGACGTTTAGATAGCATGGGGAGGCATGCGGTCATCATCCGCAGTGGTTCCTGTGCCCCCGTCCGCGAGGCCCCTGATGATTCTCCGCTCCGCCCGCCGGTTGCCGGTTGCGCTCGTC
>JBILOA010000059.1:0-7814 GCA_044374735.1 Pirellulales bacterium
GGAGCGTGCCTGCCGGCGGCGAACCACCACCGGCGCACGCTTCCACGGTCACCGGTGGTATCGGTCGTGCCGCCGGCACCGATTGAGAAAACCCTGCGGCTGGCAACCTGGGCAAGCGGGGGCATTCGCAAAACGCCACGCCTCGGGTTCGGCGGCTCAGGATTGCCAGTGCCGCACGGCCGGATGGTGCGGGGACTCTGGCGTGCAAGCTCAGGGTTGCCCGTGCCATCTCGTCGGACGCTCCCTCCGGGCTTCCTGCCCTCCGGTCGCTCGGAGGAAACCTCGCTCCGCAATCCTTGCTGCGCTCGGTTTCCTACGCCGCTCGATTGGTACGGGCCACCCTTCGCAGTCCATGGTCGTGAGGACGGGGGAGCTCCGGCAGGCCTGTGCCCGTCTCTTACGGAGAAACCGTGAGGGGCGGCCCATGTGCCAGGAGCCGGCCTTGGCGGCAAGCGAAGCCAGGGATGGCGAAGCGCAGCCGGCATGGAGAGAGCGAAGGGCACGATGCCCGAAGCGAACGTCCGGCGATGGCATATGGGCAGCCCCGACGCGTAACCGGCGACGTTCCAACCCAAGTCCTTCGCGGTAAGATCAGGTGATGCCCCCTTCCACTCATCCCCTGCGGCTCGTCGTGGGCTGCGGCTATCTCGGCGAGCGGGTGGCCCGGCGTTGGCTGGCCCGCGGCGACCGGGTCGTGGCCGCCACACGCTCGCCCGCGCGGGCCGACGTGCTCACAGCCGCCGGCATCGAGCCGCTCATCCTCGACGTCACGGCGAACAACCCTGGCTGGGAGCGACTGTTCGGTCGGACCGACGAGCCGGTCGCCACGATCTTCTGGGGCGTCGGCTTCGACCGCGCGGCCGGTGCCTCCTACGACGACGTGCACGTCGCCGGCCTGAGGAAGCTGCTGGATGCGGCGGCCGCAGCCGGGCTTCGGCCCCGCGTCGTCTTTTCGAGCTCGACCGGCGTCTGGGGCGACGAGCGGGGAGGCATCGTCTCGGAAGCCACGCCCCCCGATCCCTCCCGCGAGGCGGGCCGCGTGCTCGTCGCTGCCGAGCGGATGCTGGCAACCCATCCGGTGGGCCCCGGCACGGCCCTGCGGTTCGCGGGCCTCTACGGCCCCGGGCGGCTGCCGCGGCTGGCCGACCTCCGGGCGGGCCGGTCGATCGCGACCGACCCCGACAGCTGGCTCAACCTCGTGCACGTCGACGATGCGGCGCATGTCGTCGTCGCCATCGCCGACGCGCCGGCCCCGCGGCCGCTGTACGTCGTCTCCGACGGCACGCCCGTGCGCCGCCGAAACTGGTACGGCCGGCTCGCCGAACTCGCCGGCGGCCCGCCACCCGTATGGGACGAATCCGCCCCGCGGAGCCGCGGCGGCGACAAGCGGGTCGACTCGGCGCTCGTCTGGGCCGACCTCGGGATCCGTCCGGCCCACCCCGACGCCCTCGCGGCCCTGCCGCAGCTCGTTGCGGCGTTGTGATGCCGCAGGAACCGAAACCGGCCGCTACTGGAGCACGGGCACGGGATTCTTCTTCGGAGCCGCCTGCGCCGCCTCGGCGATTCCTCCGGCCTCCGCCAGCGACCGTAGATAGTCGATCGTGACGTTCATCGCTTCGTCGAAGTAGTAGTCGCGCTTCACGACCGGCCGCTTGGAGAACTCCGCCTGCTCCAGCCGCTCTTCCTCCTCCTTTTCAGCCTTCTTGCCCTCGTTCCACTGCTTCGTGAACTCGGACTCGGCGAGCGAGATCGTCTTCTCGTCCTTCCGCTTGTTGTAGCGGTCGATGTCGACGGAGAGATCCTTGAACTTCTCGTCTCCGGCCACCCGTTCAGCCGACCGCTTCCGCAGCAGGTCGATCACCGTCTCGGTGACCTGGCCCGTCGGCTCGTAGCGGGCCGCCGGAACCCGGTCGAACGGGATCGCGTGATCGAGGTCGCTCTCGCCGACCGGGAGGTGGGTGGTGATGCTCGGCAGGGTGACGTCGCTCTTCACGCCCTCCAACTGCGTGCTGGCCCCGCTCGGCCGGTAAAACTGCTGCATCGTGATCTTGATCGCCCCCAGCGACGGGGCGTTGTCGAACCGCCGAAACAACTGCCGCCCCAGATCGAGCAGGCTCTGGACGGTGCCCTTGCCGTGAGTGGCGTCGTCGCCCACGATCAGCCCGCGGCGATAGTCCTGGATCGCCCCGGCCAGGATCTCGCTGGCGCTGGCGCTGAACTTGTTGGTCAGCACGACGAGCGGCCCGTCCCAGACCACGCCGGGGTCGACGTCGTCATACGGCCGCACCTGCTGGTCGGCGTCCTTGATCTGCACGACCGGGCCCCGGTCGATGAACAGCCCGGTCAGCTTGATCGCCTCGGGCAGCGAGCCGCCGCCGTTGTTCCGCAGGTCGAGCACCACGCAGTCGACGCCCTTCTGCCGGAAGTCTTCGAGCAGCCGCTGGGTGTCGCGGGTGCTGCTCTTGAAGTCGGCCTGCCCCTGCTGAGCGCCTTCCATGTCCATGTAGAAGCTCGGCAGGTTGATCACGCCGATCCGGTAGGGGGAGCCGTCGGCCTTCTTGCCGTGCTCGATGATCTCGCCGCGGGCCTCGGCATCCTTGAGCTCGATCTTGTCGCGCGTGATGTCGTAGACCTTGGGGGCCGTCTCGCCGACCGGGATCACCTTGAGCCGCACGACGGTGCCCCGCTTGCCGCGGATCAACTTCACCACCTCGTTGAGGTTCATGTCGACGGTGTCGGTGACATCCCCTTCATTGCCCTGCCCCACGCCGATCACGCGGTCCTTGCTCTTGAGCCGGCCATCACGGTCGGCGGCCCCGCCCGGCGTCAACTCCACGATCGTCGTGTAGCCATCCTCGCTCTTGAGCTGGGCTCCGATGCCGTCGAGCTGGAGCCGCATCCCGATCTCGAAGTTTTCGAGGGTGCCGGGCGACATGAAGCTCGTGTGGGGATCGAAGCTCGCCGTGAGCGACGAGAGGTAGATCTCGAGCAGTTCGTCGGCCGTCATCTGGTGCATCCGTTTGGCGAAGCTCTTGTAGCGGCGATGGAGCTTGTCCTTGGCCTCCTCGAGGGGCGTCTCCTCCATCTTCTGCACGAGCAGGTCGTACTTGATCCGCTTCCGCCAGGTGTCCTCGAGCTCCGCCTCGGTCTTGGCCCAGGTGGTGTGGTCGCGGTCGATCACGATCGTCTCGTCCTTGGTGAAGTCGTGCGGCGCGTCGATCAGCCGCTCGATCACCGGCAGCTGGACGTCGACCCGCTGCAGAAACCGCGCCAGCACCTCGTAGGCGAAGTTCACGTCGCCCCGCTTGACGCCGTCGTCCAGCGTGTCCCGCTTGGCCGCGAACTGGTCGATGTCGGACTGCAGGAAATAGACCTTCATCGGGTCGAGCGACTCGATGAAGGCGTCGAACCAGAGCTTGGCGATCCCGTCGTCGATCGGACGCCGCAGAAAGTGCTCCCGCTCGAGGTGGCGGCGAACGGCAACCGCGATGTGGCGGTCGTTGGCTCCCGGCTGCGGGGCGCCGGCGGCGACGGGGGCATCCGTGCCGGCCGGACGGGGCGGCTCGTCGGCGAAGCCCGAGCAGGCGACGCAGGCCAGCACGAGGGCGACCACCATGCCGCGCCAGGAAGAATCGCCGAGCAGGGAAAACCGGACTCTCGAGGGGGAGGTGCCGCTCACGCTCTGGCTCCTGGGGTGGTCTGTTGGCATGCGTCGCCGTCGACGTCCGTTCATTGTGACGACTTGCCGCCGGTTTGGCGAGCCATTATTCCGCGTTGATCCACGTCGCGTTTCAGCCGCAGCCGACCGCGGCTGCCGCCGCCTCGACGGCCCGCTCCATCACTGCCCGCGCCACGAGCGGATCGGGGCCGAGCCGGGCCACCGTGAGCCACTCGAGGCCGGGCCGCGCGGCTCGGGCCGCGGCGACCGCGGCCGCAACCTGCTCTTCCACGTGACCGCGAAACAGCAGATGCGGCTGCACGATGATTCTTCGAATCTCGCGGCCCGAAGGTTCGGCGGCCTGCGCGAGCGCTTCCGGGACACTTGGTCGCGCCGCGGCCACGAACCCGGCGAGCACGAACTCCGGCCGGAGCTCGCCCGCCAACGTCGCCTCGGTAAAGTGGGCCAGTTGCGCCGGCGCCGTCGGGTCGCTCGAGCCACGGCCCACCATCACCAGGGACGTGTGCGCGGGAGCCACGGACTCCCAGCCGGAGCAGGCCTCGGCCCGGCGGCGTTTCGCGAGCTCGACGATCGCCGGATGGCAGCCCAGCGGTCCCGCGCGGACGACGGCGATGCCGAGCGCCGCCGCCGGTTCCGCAATCGCCTCGGGAACATCCCGCTTGGCGTGGCCCGCCTCGAAGAGCAGCAGCGGCGCGGCGACCACGGTGCGGCACCCGGCCGCGGCGAGCTGGGCCAGCGCCTCCGCGATCGTGGGCCCGATCACCTCCAGAAATCCGAGCGCCACGGGCACTCCCGGCAGTGACTCGCCGACGAGGTCGGCCACGCGATGAGTCTCGGCGGCCCCGACCGTATCGGCCGTTCCATGCCCGACGACGAGCACCCCCCAGCCCGGCCCGAAGGCCCGGGTCGCAGACGGGGTTGGCGGCCAGGAGATCGATCGCGCGGGTGACGTCATGCGATGTATGGTAGCCGCTCGAAGGCAGGGAGGCCTTGGCCGTGAGCTCCGGCGCCCGATGGCATCGGGCAAGGCCGGGCCTGGCTGCGATGGCCATCCCCCGGATGGCGCCGGGGGCTTGGATGGGAAAGCCACGCCGGGGGCTTGGGTGGGCGACTTTGGATATAAATAGGTTTCCTACCCGCTCGCTCCGCGCCCCGCCTGCCCGTGCCCGAGAACCCGCCCCTCCCAGCCGTCGCGGCCACGGTCGTGCTGCAGATCGCAGGGCGGCCAGGCCCGGCGTTTCGCCTCGACGCGGCCGGCGAGAACGTCTTCGGCCGAGCGACTGGATCGCTCGTCACGCTCGCCGATCGGCTGGCCAGCCGCCACCACGCCGCGATTCGGTTCGATACCCAGACCGCCACCTGGACGCTCCGCGATCTCGGCAGTCGCAACGGCACCTGGCTCGATGGCATTCGCATCACCTCGGCGGCCCTCTCCCCGGGCGGCCAGATTCGGATCGGAACCACCGAACTGGTGTTCCAGCCGCTCGCGCCGGGCCGCCTGGAGCCGGACGAGGAGCCCGACGCCCGCCGGATCGTGCGGCACGGCCAGCCGGACGAGTTCGTGGGCACGGCCCTCGCCAACGCCAGCAACGCCGGCGAAGGATCCCGCTGGCCGATGCTGCTCTATCAGGCGGGCATCCGCCTGCTGACCGCCGGCTCCCGACGTGACGTGGTCTGCACGACCCTCGAACTGGCCGCGGAGTTCACCGCCGCCTCGAGCTTCGCCTGGCTCGAGCCCGCCGCCGACGGCGGCCCACATCCGGCCTGCGTCGTGCCCCCCGGCGGCAGCCTCGCAACGCGGGTCGTTGGTACGGCCTGGAGCCACGCCACCGCCGGCCGCGCCGTCTGGCTGGAAGCCGAGGCACCGGGCGACGGAGATCTGGCCTGCGTGCCGCTGGTCGAGGGCACCCACGTGCGGGCGGTGCTGGCCGCTGCCGGAAGCATCCGCGCCGCGGATTTCGACCTGCTGCTGGCGCTGGCCGGACTGGCGGCCGCCGCGATCGCGGCCCGTGGGTCGGGGGATGATTCCACGCCGGCCCCGACCGATCCGCTCGACGAAGCGGTGGGGTTCGCCGCTGACGATCCGGTGGTCGACGGCACGCTCGCCCTGTCGGCTGCCGAGCTCGAACTGCTGCGCAGCGGGCAGTTGGCGGAGTGGCTGGCCACCGCCGGCACGTTGCGGCTCGAAGACTGGGAGCGGCTGCTCGCCGTCGAGGCGCTGAGGCGAACCGAGGGGGGCGTGCCCGAGGCCGCAGCGCTCCTCGGACTGAGCCGCGCGACGCTCTATCGCCGGCTCGATGCCTTCGGACTCATGCGGCCCGGTTCGCGGCCGGCTCCGCCGTGAGCCGCGGCACGAGCGCGGCCACCACGAGCAGCAGCAGCATGGCGGCGGCGTAGGGCAACGCGCGGGAAGCGTGCAGCGAAAACAGGCTCATGCCCATCACCGGCCCGATGATCCGGGCCAGCGACGCGAACGACTGGTTGACGCCGAGCACCTCCCCCTGCCGGTCGGCGTCGGCACGCCGGGAGATCAGCGCCGACACCGACGGGTTGATGAAGGCGAAGCCCACCACGACGAGCCCCGCCGACGCGTAGAACGCCCACCGCAAGGGATCGCCGTCCCCGGCCACGACGCTCCGGCCGGTCACCCCCGCGGCCACGCCCGCCAGCGCGGCCATGCCGACCAGCATCAGCGCGACGCCCGCCGCGAGCAGCCGCCACTCGGGCAGCCGCTTGGCCAGCGGCCGGTAGCAGCCGCCCGCCAGCAGCAGCACGAAGCCGATCGCCGCGAACACGAGGAAGTTGGCGTCGTCGGCCATGCCGAAGGCCTTTTCGGTGAACAGCGCGAGCGTCGACTCGAAGCCGGCCATCGCCACGATCGAGAGGAAGTAGACGAGCACGAGCCCGCCCACGGTGGGCATCCGCAACACCGCCACGCTCCGCTCGACGCTGGGAAACTCCTTGGCGGCCTTGGCGCCCGGCCGCCGGGTCTCCCGAAACACGAGCGCGGCGATCAGAAGCGCCACCAGCGACAGGAGCGACGCGATCGCCCCCACCCCCCACCGGGCCTGGTCGAACACGGCCAGACCGAAGTAGGCGATCAGCGGCCCGAGCGTGAAGCCGCCCCCGAAGGCGATCCCGATCAGCGCCATGCCCCGGGCCCGGTTCTCGGGCGTCGTGCAATCGGCGATCACCGCCGCGGCCGTGCCGACGCTCGCCCCGGCGATGCCCGCCCCGATCCGCGCCAGCAGGATCAGCCCCAGCGCCGTCAGGGCGGCGGCCCTCGTCGGCGGCGGGTCGACCGGCACGCTGACGGCGTAGCCGTAGAGCGCGTAGAAGACCACGGAGCCCGTCAGGCTCAGCAGCAGGATCGGCCGCCGGCCCACGCGGTCCGAGATCCGCCCCCAGATCGGGCTGAACAGGAACTGCATCAGCGAGAACACGGCGAACAAGAGCCCGATCACGGCGCCCCCGGCGCCGCCGCCGAGCGGCGGGAGGCCGATCGCGTCGAGATAGGGCGTGACCTGCCGCGGCAGCACGGGCAGCACGATGCCGAAGCCGAGCAGATCGATGAACACGGTGAGGAACACCACCAGGAGCGGCCCGCGGGCGGCCGGGGCGGCGGTGGCCGGCGGCGTGGAGGCTGACATCGTGATGGCTCTGCGCGTGGTGAGGAATCGGGGCCGGGGCGGCGCGGCCGGGCGGGTGCAGGCAGATGCTACACTGCCCGCCCATGAAGGATCGTGCCCAGGCCGATCGCCGTGCCCCGCCGGACGACCCGCCGAGCGTGTCGGAGGTGACGGCCCGCGTCAAGGACCTGATCGAGAGCCGGTTCGCCGACGTCTGGGTGGCCGGCGAGGTCAGCAACCTCACGCGGGCCTCCTCGGGTCACATCTACCTGTCGCTCAAGGACGACGAGGCCCTGCTCCGCGGCGTGATCTGGCGCGGCACGGCTTCCGGCCTGGCCATCGAGCCGGCCGACGGGATGGCCGTGGTCTGCCACGGCCGGATCGAGGTCTACGCCCCACGGGGCACCTACCAGATCACGATCGACCGCCTGCACGCGCTCGGCACCGGCACGCTCGAGGCCCAACTGCGGAAGCTGCACGCGACCCTGGCCGCCGAGGGGCTCTTC
>JBILOA010000060.1:0-7740 GCA_044374735.1 Pirellulales bacterium
ACAGCGGACAAACCTTCGGCCATCTGCTCGAGGCGGTGGGAGCGGATCTCGAACTCGAGATCCGCGGCGGCGACGCGCGGCTGAAGGGGCTGATGCTCGACGTGGTCGAGCCGCCGTCCCTGGCCGAGGCGACCATCCGCTGCACGCTGCCCGATTATCTCGGGGGCGGCCGCCGCGATCCGCCGGCGTCGCGGGCCGTGGCGGTTCCGCGGGGCTCACGGCTCGAGGTGACGTTCCGGGCGACGAAGCCGCTGACGGCGGCCCGGATCATCGGCCGGTTCGCCGCCGAGGCGGCCGACGTCGTCCTGGCGTCGGTGGAGGTGGCCGCCACGCCGCCGGTCGACACGATCTCCGCCGAGATTCCCCTGCTCGATGGCGACTGCACGCTGGCCGCCAGCTTCACCGACACCGATGGCCTCGCCACCCGCGAGCCGATCACGCTCGCCCTGACGGCGGTGCCCGACGAGCCGCCCCGGCTCGCGGTGCGGCTGGCCGACATCTCGACGGCCGTGACCACCGGGGCGCGGCTGCCGATCATCGGCACGCTCGCCGACGACCACGGGCTGGTCGCCGCCGACGTGTCGCTCGGACGCGGCGTGCCGGACCAGCCACCGACGGTGGTGCCGCTGCCGCGGATTCGCGGTGGCGAACTGCTGGTGGAGCTGCCTGCGGATCGTCCCGAGGTCGTGCCGCTGGCGCCGCTCGGCCTGGCCGTCGGCGAGCGGATCACGGCCGTCGTGACCGCCCGCGACGGGTGCCCGCTGGCCGGCGGCCCCAACTCGGGCTCGGGCGAGACCTGGATGCTCGAGGTGGTGTCGCCCGAGGCGTTGCAGGCGATGCTCGAGGCCCGCGAGGTGCTGTTGCGGCGGCGGCTCGAGGCCTCGATCGAAGACCTCACGGCGGCCCGCGGCGGGCTCGACGGGGCGACCGGGGCGACCGGGGCGACCGGGGCGGACGGCGGCCCGCGGGCGGCGGACCGTCTGGCCGAGGCGACGGCCCGAACCGCCGGTGAGACCGCCGAGATCGCGACGACGTTTCGCGGTATCCGCGGCGAACTCGACAACAACGGGCTCCTGACGCCGGAACTCCAAACCCGGATCATCGACCAGATCGCCGAGCCGCTCACCGCCGTCGGAGCGGGACCGCTCGCGGCGCTCGCCGACGCCTGCCGCGGGGCGGTGCGGGGCGAGGTGGCCACGTCGGCGCTGGCCGCCCGCGCCGACGAGGCGCTCGCCGCCCTGCGGGCCGTGCTCGCCCGCATGCTGGAGCTCGAGTCGTTCAACGAGGTGGTCGAGCGGCTGCGGGGTGTGATCGAGGCGCAGGAGAAAATCCGCCGCGATACGCTGGAGCGGCAGCGACAGCGGGCCCGCGAACTGCTCGAATGAGGCCGCGAACGCACCCCGTCATGAACCACCCGATGCGACTCCTCCGCGGACTGCTCCTGGCGGCCATCTGCCCGACGGTCGGCGGCTGCCTGGCTGCGGCCGGCGCGATCGGCGTCGCGGGCTTGACCGTTGCGGCGCGGGCCGCCGAGCCGCCCCCGACGAGCGAGGCCGACGCATTGGCCCGGCGCGAGTCGGACCTGCTGCGGCAATACCTCGAACTGGAGCGGTCGTTCCTCCGGCTCGCCGACCTGCTGGCGACGACCGACCCCCGCCGCGCCGCCGTGCTCCGGGACGCGTTCGACCGGGCCCGCGACGCGGAGATGGGCGACCGCCTGGGGGCGATCGTGACGCTGTTGGAGGAAGGCCAGCTGCTCAAGGCCGGAGCGAGCCAGGAGGGGGCGATCGAGCAGTTTCGCGGCCTGCTGGATCTGCTCGAGGAAGGGGGCCAGGATCGCCGGCTCAGCGAGACGAAGCAGGAACTCCGCCGCTTCCTGGGACGGGTCACCAAGCTGATCGCGCGGCAACGCGACATCGAGGGCTCGACGGAGGCGGGCGCCGACGAGGATCGAACCGCGGCCCGCCAGCGGGAGGCGGCCGAGGAGGCCGACAGCGTGGCCGACGAGATGGAGCGGTTCGCCAAGCGGCAGGAGGACGCCGACCGGCCGAGCGGCGAAGCGGATGCCGACGAGCCGGGCGAACCGGCGGACGACGATGCCGGGAAGAAGCCGAACGCCGAAGCTGGTCGCCGCGGCGCCGGGCAGCCACAGGGCGCCGGCGAGCGTCGCGGCGAGGAAGCCCAGGGAGGCGAGTCTCAGGGGGAGGGTGCGGAGCCAGAGGACGAGGCCGGCGAGCAGCCGGCGGGAGAAGAGGGCCCGGCTCAGGAAGAAACCTCGCGCGAACGACAGACGGCGCGGCGGCTCCAGGCCGCGGAGAAGCGGATGCGCGAGGCGGCCGAGAAGCTCGACGAGGCCCGGCGGAAGGAGGCCCGGGCCGACCAGGAGAAGGCGATCGAGGAGCTCGAATCCGCGCGGGCCGAACTCGAGGAGATCCTGCGGCAGATGCGGGAGGAGGAGGTCGAGCGGCTGCTCGTGCAGCTCGAGACTCGGGTCCGGATCATGCTCAAGGCCCAGCGCGGCATCCGCGACGCCACCGTGAAGCTCGCCGGCTCCGAGGCGATGTCGCGCCGCGAGCAGCAGCTCGAGGCGGCGCGGATCGGCCGCGAGCAGGACGAGGTCGCGGCCGAGGCGGCCCGGGCGATCCTGCTCGTGCGGGACGACGGCTCGGCCGTGGCGATTCCCGAGGCGCTCGGGCAGGTGCGAGACGACTCGAGCGAGGCGGCGACGCGGCTCGCCCGCGGCGACGTCACGCCGACCACCGTCGACCTCGTCGGGGAGATCGTGACGGGCCTCGAGGAACTGCTGGCGGCCCTGGAGAAGTCGCGGCGGGACGAGCCGCAGCAGCAGCCGGCGGGCGAAGGGGGCGGCCGGCCGGCGGAGTCGAAGGAGCAGCCGCTGGTCGACAAGCTCGCCGAGCTCAAGATGCTCCGCAGCCTGCAGGGGCGAGTCAACGCGCGCACGGAGCGGTTCAGCCGGCTGCTCGACGCCGGCGCCGAGCAGGCCGTCGAAGGGGAGCTCGTGGCCGCGCTCGGCCGGCTGGCCGAACGGCAGCGGGCGATCGAGCAGGCTGCCCGCGACATCGTCACCGGCCGCACCGAGCGGTAGCGGCGGGCGGCCGCCGCCGGACCGGTCGCGATGCGTCGGGGCCGCGGGCGGTATGATGCAGCGGTCGGTCACGTCCGCCCGGAACGCCACCCATGCACCGGCCCCTCATCCTCGCCGCGGTCACCCTGACCGCGTTCGCCGCCGCTCCCCTGCGGGGCGAGAGCGACCCCGCGAGCGTGGGCCGTGATCCCGAACTGGCCCGCGAGGCATCGTGGTCGCCGCCTGCCGTCGAGGACGTGCGGGCCCGCCTCGACGAGGCGCTCGCCGACCGCGGCATCGCGCTTGGCGACGCGGCCGCGGCCGAACTCGACCGGGCGTGGAAGGCCGCCGCCGCCGGCCGCCAGGACCTGCTCGACGTGGTGATCCAGTCGGTGGCCGCGCGGGATCCGCGCGCCGCGGCCGCGGTGCAGGCGGCCGCCCAAGGGGGTGAGCCCGACCCGGAATGGCTGGCCGACCCGCAGGCCGGCACCTTCGTCCGCGACGCGGTGCGGCTGTGGTGGGGCCGCGCCCTGGTCCGACGCGACCGGTTCGACGAGGCGCTGCCGCTCCTGGCCGATCTCGACGTGGCCGCAGCGGTCGACCCCGCGGCCCTCTTGTTCCACCGCGGCTGCTGCCAGCACTGGCTGCTCGCCCGGGACGGAGCGGTCGAGTCGTTCGAGCGGCTTCTGGAACGCGAGACCGAGATTCCCACCCGCTACGCCCGTCTGGCTCGGCTGCTCCGCGCCGACATCGCGGCCGTCGAGGCCGACTCGCTCGACCATATCGCCCGGCGCATGAAGGATGTCCGGCGGCGGCTCGATCTCGGCAAGGCCGGCCCCGAGACCAAGCGGGTGCAGGTCGGCGTGATCGAGTCGCTCGACAAGCTGATCGCGGAACTCGAGCAGCAACAGCAGCAGCAAGGGCAGGGGGGCGCCGGCAGTGGTGGCGGTGCCGGCGGGCAGGGGGGCGCGGCCGGCCGGCCGATGGAAGACAGCAAACTCGCCCGCGGCCTGGGCAAGGGGGAGGTGCGGAAGAAGGATCTCGGCACCGGCGAGGGCTGGGGCGACCTGCCGCCGCATGAACGGGAGGCGGCCCTCCAGCAGATCGACCGCGAGTATCCGCCGTATTACCGCGAGGCCATCGAGCAATACTTCAAGCGGCTGGCGACAGGCGGGGAGGACGGCCCGTGAACCCCTCCCACCTGCTGGCGGCCGCGCTGACGGTCGCGGTGCTGACCGCGCGGCTGGCGGCCGAGGAGCCCCGGGCCGATGCGCCGGCGGTCGCCGTCCGGGCGGATCTCGTCGCCGGGGAGCCGGTCACGGGCCGCCTGGTCGCGATCGACGAAGACGCCCTCCGGATCGAAGTCGAGGGGAGCGAGCGAACGATTCCGCTGGCGACCGTACGGCAGATCGTGCGGACCGCGGCGGCGCAGGCGACGCCGCCGGCCGTCGTGCTGACCACGACCGATGGCGGCGTGGTTTCGGGGGCCGACTTCGTCCAGGAAGGGCAGCGCGGAATCGTGCGCCGCGGCAGTCGACAGATCGAGCTGCCGATCGAACGCGTCCGCCGGGTCGCCTGGCTGGCGGCCGGTGAACAGGAACCGGGCTGGCTCACGGCGAAGCCGGAGCGACCGCAGACCGATCTCCTGGTCGTCCGTCGGGAGGATGGGCAGGAGTTCGTGGAGTGCGCCGTGGCCGGCGTCTCGGACGAGCACGTGACGGTCGTGCTGGACGGTGAGACGATTCCCGTCAAGCGGGCCAAGGTGATGGGGATCGAGTGGCTCCGCGAGGACGGCCCGGCCGGCGGAACGGTCGTGCGGCTGGCCGGTGGCCGGCTCGCGGCCCGCACCGTCCGCTGGTCACCCGAAGCCTTCACCGTCGATGACGTCCGGTTGCCGCCGGAAGCGCTCGAGGCGCTCGACTTCGCCGCCGGTCGGACGACGCCGCTGGCGGGGCTGCCGCTGGAAACGGTGACGGTGGAGCCCTTCTTCGGCTCGCTCGCCAACGCCAAGGGGTTGGCGGCCTTCTTCGCGCCCCGGACGCTGGCGGCCGCCGACGGCGACGCCGACGTGATCGTGGTCCGCCCGCGGACGGTGGCAACCTGGCGACTGCCGGCCGAGAGCCGGCGGTTTCGCGGCTCGCTCTCCCGCGCCGTGCCCGCCGATGCGCCCGCCGCGGTCGAGGTGGCGATCACCGTCGACGGCCGCGAGCGCTGGCGGCGACGGCTCGGCGGCACGGGGGCCGACGAGCAGGAGCCGGTCGGGTTCGATCTCGACGTGGGCGGAGGTCGCCGCGTGACGCTCACGGTCGACTTCGTGGCCGGTGACCCGGGCTGTGGTGTCCGCCTCGTCGGGGGAGCCTTCGAGAAGTGAACGCTGCGGGTCGGGAGACCGCGTCGATCCTCGTCGCCATCGCGGCGGCCGTCGTGGCGGCCGGCGGCGGCCGACCCGCGATGGCAGTCGACCCGGCAGTGCTCGCCGCCGAGGCCCGCCGCGTGGAGACGATCCGCCAGGCGACGGCGACGGCGGTCGCGATCTTCGCCGGCACGGAGGGGGGCGGGTCGGGTGTCCTGATCAGCGCCGATGGCTACGCGCTCACGAACTTCCACGTCGTCCAGCCGGCCGGCGTGGCGATGACCTGCGGCCTCGCCGACGGCCGGCTGTACGACGCGGTGCTCGTGGGGATCGACCCGACCGGCGACGTGGCCCTCGTCAAACTGCTCGGCCGGGACGACTTTCCGTTCGCCACGCTCGCCGACAGCGACGCGGTCGAGGTCGGCGACTGGTGCTTCGCCGCCGGGAACCCGTTCCTTCTGGCGACCGACCTCGTGCCCTCGATCAGCGCGGGCATCGTCTCCGGCACGCACCGCTACCAGTTCCCCGCCGGCACGATCCTCGAATACACCGACTGCATCCAGACCGATGCGGCGATCAACCCGGGCAACTCCGGCGGCGGGCTGTTCGACGCCGCCGGCCGGCTGATCGGCGTCAACGGCCGGGCGTCGTTCGAGAAGCGTGGTCGGGTCAACGTGGGGGCGGGCTACGCGATCTCCGCCAACCAGGCGCGAAACTTCCTCGGCTGCCTGAAGGGGGGCCTGCTCGTCGACCACGCCACGCTGGGCGCCACCGTCGCGACGGCCGTCGACGGCCGCGTGGTGGTGTCCGACATCCTCGAAACGTCCGACGCCTGGCGCCGCGGCCTGCGATACGACGACGAGATCGTTTCGCTCGCCGGCCGCCCCGTGCGCACGGTCAACGCCTTCAAGAACGTCCTCGGCACGCTGCCGGCGGGCTGGCAGGTGCCGCTGGTCTACCGGCGCGAAGGCCGCGGCGAGGAGCTGCTCGTGCGGCTCGCCGGCGTGCACACGCCGGCGGAGCTGGCCCGGATCGTGGCCGGTGGCGTCGACGGTTCGGAGGCGGAGCCCGCCCCGCCGCCCGACGGCGAGCCAGACAGGAAGCCGGGGCCACCACGGCAGCCCGCGCCCCCGCTGCCCGACGCGGTCCAAGGCCTCCACGAAGCCCGCGCGGGCTTCGCCAACTACCACTTCAATCGGCTGGAGCGCGACCGCGTGGCCCGCGCGCTGGCGGCCGCGGGCGGGGCAGGCAAGGGGGCCGAATGGGTGCTCTCGGGCACGCTCGCCGCCGGTGGGGAGTTTCGCATCGAACTGTCCGACTCCGCCGCCACGATCGACCTGCCGACGGGCACCTCCACGCTCGACGCCAGCGGCGAGTTGGATGCCAGCCCGGAGCCGCCGGGCAGCGGCGGGTTGCTGGCGGCCTTGTCGCTCTGGCGGCGGCTCGCCGGCGAGGGCCCGGCCGCGGTCGGTCGCACGATCTACCGGGGCACGGCGCCGCGCGACCCGCGGGCGATCGATCCGTCGGGGGGCGATCTGATCGACGTCCTCGAGACGGCGGTGGCGGGCGTGGAGGCGCGGTTCACCGTCGATGCCAAGGGCGCGGTGGTGAGCATCGACCTCTGGACCGCGCCCGACCAGGATCCCTGCGAGGTCCGCTTCACCGGCCGCCGTGACGACGAGCCGACGACGATGACCGTGCACCGGGGACCGGAACCCTTCGGCACCTTTCTGATCGACCGCGTAGAGCGGGCGGGAGCGGGCCGATGATCCGCGCCGTCGCCGCCTGCCTCCTCGCCCTCGTGACGTGTCGCGCCGGCGCCGCGGCCGAAGAGCCGACACCGCAGGCGCTGATCGCGGGCGCGGCCCGCAAGGTGGTCAAGCTGTATGGCGCCGGCGGGCTGCGGGGTCTCGAGGCACACCAGTCGGGCATCCTCGTCTCGTCCGACGGCCGCATCCTCACGGTCGCGAGCACCGTGCTCGACTCCGAGCAGCTCGACTGCGTGCTCGACGACGGCCGCCGGTACGAGGCGCGGCTCGTGGGCATCGACCCCCGGCGCGAACTCGCGGTGCTCCAGATCGAGGCCGAAGACCTGCCCTGCTTCGTGCTCGAGGAAGCGCCGGAGGCCGTGCCTCCCGGCACGCGGGTGGTCGCGCTCTCGAACATGTTCGGCGTGGCCGTAGGGGACGAGCGGGTGACGGCCCAGCGGGGCGTGGTCGCCGCGGTGGTACCGCTCGCTGCCCGGCGGGGTGCGGCCGAGGCGCCGTTTCGCGGCGCGGTCTACGTGCTCGACTGCACGACC
>JBILOA010000061.1:0-7690 GCA_044374735.1 Pirellulales bacterium
CGCCGCCCGCACGATCCGCGCCCCGAGGGCCGCGGCGATGGCCTGGTGGCCGAGGCAGACGCCCAGGATCGGCACCCAGCCGCGAAAGGCCCGCACGGCCTCGAGCGAGCAGCCCGCCTCCGCCGGCGTACACGGGCCGGGTGAGATCACGAGCGCCGCGGGCCGCAGCCGTCGCAGGTCGGCCACGCTCGTGGTGTGGGCCGAGACGACCGCCACTGGAACGCCCAGCAGCCGGAGGTGGCGGGCGAGATTGAAGACGAAGCTGTCGCGGTTGTCGACGACGACGATCATGCCCCGCCTCCGCCAATGCCCAACTCATCGAGCACCCGCAGCATGCCCTCGGCCTTGTGAAGCGACTCGGCATGCTCGGCCGCCGGGTCGCTCGCCGCCGTGACCCCGCCGCCGGCGGCGAAACTGACGAGCCCGCCCCCCACCACGAACGTGCGGATCAGGAGATTGAAGTCGGCCGTGCCGTCGAGGCCGAGGTAGCCGAGGCAGCCGCAGTAGGCGCCGCGGGCGACGCCCTCGAGCTCGGAGATGATCTCGCAGGCGCGATGCTTGGGGGCGCCGGTCACGCTGCCGCCGGGGATCGCGCACTCGATCGCGTCGACCACACCCATTCCCGGCCGGAGGCGTCCGGCCACGACCGAGACCAGGTGCTGCACGTAGCGAAACCGCTCCAGGCGGCAGAGCGCCTCCACGCGGACGCTTTCCGGCCGGCAGACGCGGGCAAGATCGTTCCGCACGAGGTCGACGATCATCACGTTCTCGGCCCGGTCCTTCGCGCTCGCCTCCAGGTCGGCGCCGGCGTAGAGATCGGCTTCGGGGCTCGCGATCACGCGCCGCGTTCCCTTGATCGGGTGCATGCGGACGGTGCCCTGGGACGCCTGCAGAAAACGCTCGGGTGACATGCTGACCAGCTGCGTGCCGCCGGTGTCGAAGCAGGCGGCGAACGGGGCGGCGTTGACCCGGCGGGCGGCCAGATGCAGGGCGATCGGGTCGAGGTCGGCGGCGAGGCAGAGCCGCTGCGCGAGGTTGACCTGAAAGATGTCGCCCGCGAGCACTGCGTCGATGCCCGCCTGCACCATGCGGTGGTAGTGGTCGGGCGGGTGGGAGGTGCGGATCGCGGGCCGGGAGGGCAGGGAAGATCCCGGCGGATTCGCCGCCGCGGCTGGATCCGTCGAGGGCCGCGCCGGGCGGGCCTCGAGAAAGGCCGCGAGCCGCTCGGCGGCCCGGTGGCGGCGGGCCGCGGGCCCCCGGGCGGGCACCCCCTGCGAGATGAACCAACCGCGGCGGAGCAGGTGGTCGTAGGCGAACACGACGTCGTAAAGATGGAGCGCGACCAGCGGCACCTCCGGCGGCAGGCCCGGCGGCGGCGCGAGCCCCAGCCGGGCGAGGCCGGCGTCGTAGGAGATCAGTCCCGCGAGTCCGCCTTGAAATGGAGGCAAGCCCGGGATCGTCGGGCTCGCCAGGTCGGCCAGCAGCCGGCGGACCACCGCGAACCCGGCGGCGACCGCGGCTGGGTCCGAGCCCGCGGGAACGTCGATCCGATGGATCGGGGCGGCGGTGACGAACGACCAGCGGCCCAGCGGAGGCAGCGGCACCCCGCCCTCGGCCGGCGGCTCTGGATCGACCAACGCCGTGTCGAGAAACAGCACGTGGGGCGCGGCGGCCGAGTGGGCGAAGACCGTGAGCGGGTCGATCCCCGGCGTCGCCTCGGCCACGATCGCGCCCGAGGCGGTGCCGTGGCTGCGGGCGATCCAGGGGTGGGGGGCGGCCGGGGCGTCGCTCATGGGATGGCGGTGGGGTCGGAGGCCGGTCCGGCCGCCGCGACGCGGGCCGCCGCGCGCGACGGGCCGTGGGCGATCTCGGGCCGCGTGAGGTGGCCCCAGTCGAGGGCCTGATCCTGGCGATAGTCCTTGCCGAGGGTCAGCGCCGTCACCGCCTTGGCCACCTCGTAGCCCAGGTAGAAGGCATGGGATGGATCGACATCGGTGCGACCGGCCGCTTGCAGGTCGTCGAACAACGCGAACGGGTCGCGCGACTCCAGGTGCAGGCCCGCCCCCACCAGGTGAATCGTGCCGCCTTCGGCGAACACCCGGAGGTTGGGGTCGCGGATCGCCTCGGCGAGCTGGTCGAGGGCCGCGGCGCCATGGGCCCGCGGCTTGCCCGAGCGGAGCGTCACGAGCCCGGGCTCGACGTGCTTGGGAAGCGTGCGGTGGGTGACGGCGTGCCAGGCGAGGCGGCGGGCGAGGTCGCACTCTTTCACGCTCGAGGCCGCCCAGTGGATCACCTCCGTCGTGAGCACGGAGCGGATGCCCGTCTCCTGGCAGAAGCCGATCAGGAGCGTGTTGATCCCGGCCGAGTCGACGTCGGTGAGCTCGGTGAGGTTGCCGATGCCCATCATCATCTCGGCCGCGGGATACCGGCGGCGGACGTCGAGGTAGCGGCCCAGGCTGGCGGCGAAGCCGAAGCCGATCGGCTCGAGCACCGGATCGAGCCGACACGGCACGCCCGCCGACTGCAGCCGGGCCACGGTCTCGTCAAAGCCCTCCATCGTGGCCGGCACGTCGGGCACCACCACCACCTCGCAGCCCCAGTCGACCGCGGCGGCCGCGTTCGAGGAGTTGACCGAGAGCACGAGCGTGGCCCCGGCCCTGACCGCGGCGGCGACCTCGCGGGGTTCGAAGCTGTCGATCGAGACGCGGAATCCCTCGGCCACGAGCATCCGCACCGCGTCGCCCACGCCGGCCCAGCAGTCGCCGGGATCGCAGCCGACGTCGATCCGGTCGGCGCCGGCGGCCGCGAGCCGCCGGGCCTCGGCCAGCAGGGTCGCAGGGGTGAGCCTCGGCGCGTGGTTGATCTCGGCGATGATCTCGATGTCGTGCGCCCCGTAGTCGACCAGGTCGCGCGACTTCTGCCCGAAGAAGTCGTCGAGGCCGCGGAGGTCTTCCGGGCCGCGATCCACCGGCACGGCCGTGACCTCCGCGAAGGCTTCGAGCGGCCCGCGGCAGGCGCCGGGAATGATCACCCGCTCGGTGCCGGGCGGCACCTCGAGCCGGCGGGCGATCCAGGGCGTGGGCATCAGCGCGGCCACCGTGATCGGCATCACCTGCACGGTCGCCTCGAAGCCGACCCGCGGCGCAAGCCGCTCCAGCACCTGCCGGAGCGAGTGCTCGGCGAGGCGGCCGGTGACGAAATGAATGCGGGTCGGAGCGGCGTTCATCGCGGGCGTTCGCAGGAGCGAAACCTCCAATCTATCATGCCAGGCACGATGATCCTCGAAGGCCTCGTCACCACGACCGATCCCGCCGGCCCCCTCCACCTGGCGGCGATGGGGCCCACCATCGACGACGCCGAGCGGCAGGCCGGTGCGATCACGCGGCTGGTGCTCCGCCCCTTCCCGACGAGCCGCACGGCCGGCAACCTGCTGCACGGCCGGGCCGGCGTGTTCCACGCCACAGACGACGTGCTCCTGGTGGCCCGGGTGGTCGCCGGCGCGTTGCCCGCGTTGCCGGCCACGCGGCGGGCCACCGTCATCGACGGATTCGTGCTCGCCGACGCCTGCCGGGCCTGGGAGTTCGAGATCGAGTCGGTCGACGACTCGGGGCAGCGGCTCGTGCTCGAGGCCAGGGTCGTGGCGGAGCACGCCGGCCGTCCGTTCCTCGGCTTCCACCGCGCGGCCCATGCGGTCGTCGAGGCGGCGATCCTGGTGACGCGTCTGCACCTGCTCGAGCCGGCGGACGTGCGGCGGCAGTTCGCCGACCTGGCCGTGCTCGTCGAGAAGACCGGCGGGCCCCGTGAACGGGAGGCCTTCCACCTGCTGGCCGACCGGCTCGACGCTGGTGCCGCCGGCCGAATCGATTAGGCTGGAGCGACGATGCCCGCCGATTTTGCTCCGCCTCCGCCCGCCGCCGTCGAGGTCCGCACGCCGGCCCGCCTCCACATCGGGATGCTTTCCTTCGGCGTGCCGGGGGTGCGGTCGTTCGGTGGCGTGGGGATGATGACCGACCGGCCCGGGGTGCTCCTGCGGCTGCGGCGGGCCAACCGGCTCGAGGGCCGCGGCCCGCACGCCGAGCGGGCGCTGAAGTTTGCCCGCGCCTGCATGCAGGCCTGGGGTCTCGGCGACGTGGGTTGCAGCCTGGAAGTGGCGTCGGCGCCGGCTGCGCACGTGGGCCTGGGGAGCGGCACGCAACTCGGCCTGGCGGTCGCGGCCGGCATGCGGCAGCTGTTTCGCCGAGCGGCGGCGGAGCCGGCGGAGGCCGGTTCGGCCACGAGGCCGGAGCCGCTCATGCCCGCGGAACACGACTGGGTGTTCGACGTGCACGACGCCATCGAACTGGCGCGGGTCGTGGGCCGCGGCCGGCGGTCCAGCGTCGGGGTCTACGGCTTCAGCCGCGGTGGGCTGATCCTCGAGGCCGGTCGGCTGCTCGCCACCGACGGCACTTCCGAGGACGATGCCCGCCGCGAATTTTCGCCGATGATCGCCCGGGTGCGCCTGCCCGCTGCCTGGCGGTGTGTGGTGATCGCGGCCCGCGATGCGATCGGGCTCTCCGGACCCGCCGAGCGAGAGGCCTTCACGAGGCTGCCGCCGGTCACTCCCGAGGTGACCACGGAACTCTCCCGGATCGCGTTGCTCGAGCTGCTGCCGGCGGCCGTCGAGGGGAAGTTTGCGGAGTTCGCGGCCGCCGTGCGTCGCTACGGCGACGTCGCGGGCCGGCCGTTCGCGTCGGAACAGGAGCGGCTGCCCCACGCGGCGGCGACGGCGCAACTGCTGGAGCTGCTCGGCGAGCTCGGTGTGGAGGGGGCGGCGCAGAGCAGTTGGGGCCCGACCGTGATGGCCTGCTGCCCGTCGCTGGAGGCGGCCGGCGATCTCGTGGAGGCGCTCGATCGGCTGGGGCTCGCCCGGCACCACGAGGTGGTGATCGCCCGCTTCGATTCGCAGGGCGCGGTGCTGCGGGAAATCGAATAGCGACTCAGCCCGGCTGCGGCCGCAGGCCGTAGTCGACGATCGCGCGGCGGAGCTTGTCGGCGTGGGCCGGCTCGAGGGGAACCAGCGGCAGGCGCACGTCGCCCGTGTCGCGGCCCATCATCGCCAGCGCCGCCTTGATCGGGATCGGGTTGCTCGCCAGCCCCAGCAGGTCGCGGCAGAGCGTGAACAGCTTGAGGTGCCAGGCCCGGGCGGCGGCCAGATCGCCGGCGTCGAAGCTGTCGCACAGGGCCTTCATGTCGGCCGGCACGAGGTTGCCCACCACCGAGATCACGCCGCGGCCGCCGATCGCCAGGAGCGGCAGCGTCATGCTGTCGTCGCCGGAGAGGAGGGTGAGGTCGGTGGCGGCCAAGACCTGCGAGGCCTGGTCGAGCGAACCGGTCGCCTCCTTGACCATCGCGATCCCGGGGAGTTCGGCGAGCCGGATGATCGTCTCGGGCTCGATGTTGCGGCCGGTGCGGGCCGGGATGTTGTAGACGCAGATCGGGATGTCGACGCATTCGGCGAGCGCCTTGAAGTGCTCGTAGATGCCCTGCTGCGTGGGACGGTTGTAGTAGGGGCCGACGACCAGCGCCGCGTCGGCGCCGGCGCGGGCGGCGAACTTCGTCAGCCGCACGGCCTCGGCGGTCGAGTTGCTGCCGGTGCCGGGCATCACGAGGATCCGCCCGGCCGCCGCCTGCACGCTCTCGGCGATCACCCGCTCGTGCTCGTCGTGGGTGAGCGTGGGCGACTCGCCCGTGGTGCCCACCGGGCAGATGCAGGTCGTGCCAGCGGCCGCCTGAAACGCGATCTGCTCCCGCAGCCGGGCTGAGTCGAGCGTGCCGTCTCGGAAAGGCGTCACGATGGCGACGGAGAGGCCGGCGAAACGTTCGGCGCGGGTGGGCATCAGGTCGAAAACTCCAGGGAGGGGCCGCCGTGGTGGGGCCTGGCAGTTGCCGGCCCACCTGCGGCTGCGCGAGAATATGATTTCCACCGCGGTCCGGCAAATGCGGGGCGTGAGTCGGGGAGGCCAGGGGCCTGCTCCGCGCGTCACGCCCCCCCGGCGCGATCCTCGGGATCGAAGGTTGCATGGCGCGACACAAGCAGGATGCATCAGGGCCGCCGCCGGTCGGTCGTCCTCTGCTGCAACCGGGTCGGCCGCGTCGGGGCGCTGACGAAGCTGCGGCGAAGGTCGTGGCCGCCGGCGGCCGCCGCGCGGCGCTGGGGGTGATCCTCGGCACCGGCATGGGCGGGCTCGTCGACCGGCTCGAGGGTGGCTGGGCCATGCCGGGCGTCGACACGGGGTGGCTGGCCCGGTCCACGGCCACGGGGCATGCCGGACGGATCGCCTGTGGCCTGGTCGCCGGCGTGCCGGTCGTGATGCTCCAAGGCCGCGTTCACGGCTACGAGGGTTTCGCCCCCGAGATGCTCACGCGCGGGGTCGAGCTGATGGCCGCGCTCGGCGTCGGCCGGCTGCTCGTGACCAACGCCTCGGGCGGCCTGCGGCCCACCATGACCAGCGGCGAGCTCGTGATCCTCACCGACCACATCGACCTCGTGCGCCGCCCGTGGGGCGACGCGCTCGAGCCGGCGCCGCCGCGGGCCCCGGCCGACGTCCACGCTTCCTATTACGACGCCGATCTCGCGGAGCGGGCCTTGGTCGCGGCCCGGCGGGTCGGGGCGATCGCCCGGCGCGGCGTGTACGCGTTTCTCTCAGGGCCGAGCTACGAGACGCGGGCCGAATACCGGATGCTGCGGCGGATCGAGGCCGACGTCGTGGGGATGTCGACGGTGCCGGAGATCGTGGCGGCGGCCCGCATGGGCCTCGATGTGGTGGCCTGCTCGGTGGTCACCAACGTGGCCCGGCCCGACGCACCGGAACACACCGACGCCGAGGATGTCTGCCGTCTCGCGGCCGATGCGGCCGACGGCGTGTGGGCGATCCTGCAGGAGTTGGCCCGCGACGCGGGGCCGCCGACCTTGGCCGGGGCCGCCGCGTGACGAAGCCCCGCACGACGATCCTGCTCACCAACGACGACGGCATCGACGCCCCCGGGCTCGCCGCGCTGGCCGTCGCCGCGCGGTCGCTCGGTGGCGAGGCGGTGGTGGTGGCGCCGGCCGAGCCCCACTCGGGCTGTGGCCATCGGGTGACGACCGGCCGGCCGCTGGCCGTCGAGGAAGCCGGGGTGGGGCGGTTCCGCGTGTTTGGCACGCCGGCCGACTGCGTCCGGCTGGGGCTGGCGGAACTCGTCCCCGACGCGACGCTCGTGCTCTCGGGCATCAACGCGGGAGGCAATCTCGGCGCCGACATCCACCACTCGGGCACGGTGGCCGCGGCCCGCGAGGCGGCGCTGCACGGGCGGACGGCCGTGGCCGCCTCACAGTATCACCGCCGCGGCAGCGAGATCGACTGGGCGCGGGCGGCGGCGTGGCTCGCCGACGTGCTGCGGGAGATCGATCGGTCGGCCGCCGGCCCGGGCGAGTTCTGGAACGTGAACTTCCCCGATCTGCCGCCGGTGAACGAAAGGCCTCCGGTGGTGGAATGCTTCGTCGACCCTTCGCCCTTCGCGCTGGAGTATCGCCGCACCGACGATGGCTGGCACTACGACGCGAGCTACCACCAGCGGCCGCGGCGGACGGGCGGCGACGTGGCGACCTGCTTCGGCGGCGCGATCGCGGTGTCGCGGCTGCGGGTGGTCTGAGCGATCCGGGGCGGAAAGG
>JBILOA010000062.1:0-7531 GCA_044374735.1 Pirellulales bacterium
GAGTCGCGGGAGTGGAGCGGCAACCGGCGGTTTCCGCACCAGTTCTTCCGCTGGTCGACCCTGGCGCACCTTGCGCCCTACTTCGAAGAGGGCAAGTTGTTCGCCGACCTCGACCTGACGGTGCCCTTGTTCACGGGGTTCGGGTCGACCGCGATCTCGAACCAGAACCGGGCGGCGGTCGCGCGGTCGGTGCCGCTCTTCCTTTGCCCGAGCGACCGGGGCCGGCCGGTCTCGCCCGTCTTCGGGCCCACGAACTACGCCGTCTGCACCGGCAGCGGCGGCGAAGGCGGAACGCCCTTCGAGACCGACGGGCTGTTCTTCATCAACTCCGAAACCCGGGCGAAGCACGTCTCCGACGGGCAGTCGAAGACGGTCGCCTTCTCGGAGAGCACGCTCGGCGAGGGGCCGGCCGCCTCGGCCGATCCCGCGGCCGCCAATGCCGCCACGGCCTACGCCTTCATCTTCTTCACGCCGCTCACCGATGAGCGGTGCGGCAACGCCCGCAACTGGAACTTCACCGACCTGCGGGGTTTCTCCTGGGCCAATGGCGAGTATCGCACGACGCTCTACAACCACGCGCGGTCACCCAACGACGCCGCGATCGACTGCATCGCGGCCCTGATGACGACCCCCGACATGGCCCGGCTCTACGCCGGCTACGGCTGGCGGGCGGCTCGGAGCCGCCACCTCGGCGGCGTCAACGTGACGCTCGCCGACGCGGCCGTGCGGTTCGTCGACGATGCGGTCGACCCGGCGGTCTGGAAGGCCGCGGCGACGCGGGCCGGCGGTGAGGCGACCAGCCGGCTCGGCGGCCAGTAGCCGCCCCGGTCAGGCAAACCGCTTCCGCAGGGCCGCCAGCACCTGCCGCATGTCGGCCGGCACCGGGCTCTCGAACCGCAGTTCCTCCCCGCTCTCAGGATGCACGAGCCCGAGCTCGGCGGCGTGGAGCATGACCCGCGGCGCCTTCGACTCGTCTTTCGCGTCGCCCCTGCGGGTCGGGAAGTACACCCGCTCGCCGCACACGGGATGGCCGCCCTCGGCCATGTGAATTCGGATCTGGTGGGTGCGGCCCGTCTCGAGGTGGCATTCGACGAGCGTGTAGGCGTCGCCGAAGTGCTCGATCGGCGCGACGTGGGTCACGGCCAGTTTGCCGTCGTCGTCGTCGGCGGAGCCGCGGCGGCCGTCGCCGCGATCGCGAACGAGGTGCGAGCGGATCGTGCCGCCCCGCGCGCGGCCCACCACGAGTGCGAGGTAGCGGCGGTGGGTCGTATGGAGCCGAAACTGCTCGGCCAGGATCCGGGCCGCTGGCACGGTGCGGGCGAAGGCCACCAGGCCGCTCGTCTCCCGGTCGATCCGGTGGACGGCGAGCACCGGCGCGGGCCGCCGCTTCTTCGCGCCGCCGCGGGCCCTGAGCCGGTGGCCGATCGCCTCGGGCACGAGCTCCTCCAGCGTGGGCTGCATCTGCCGCCGCCGCGCCGGCCACGCCCGCTCCTCGTGGTGCCGCGTCGTGGTCACCCCCGGCGGCTTGTCCACCACCACGACCGCGTCGTCGAGGTGCACGATCCGCACGTCACCCGCGCCCGGGAGCCGGGGGGCCGACACCTCGAGAACCTTCACCACCTCCCCCTCCTTCAGCCGTCTGGCCGGGTCGGTGGCGATGTTGCCGTGGATCAGCACGTGGCGGCTCCGCACGAGCTTCTGCGCCCGCGACCAGCTCGCGCCGTCGAGCCGGGCCCGCAGAAAGGCCGCCAGCGTGGTGCCGTGGTCGGCGGCGGTGACGTGGTGAACGGTTCCTGGCTGGGGCTTCATGGCGGCGTGCTTGACCGGTTTTTCAGCGGTTTTACACTCTGAGGGGAGGTCGCGAGCAAGAAACCTCCGCCTGCCCTGAGCATTTGGAGGTCGTTTCGCCGTGCCCGGCACCTGTGTCATCGGTCTGCAGTGGGGTGACGAGGCCAAGGGCAAGCTCGTCGACATCCTCACCGGCGAGCACGACATCGTCGTCCGCTACGCTGGCGGTGCCAACGCCGGCCACACCGTCGTCTCCGGCGGCCAGACCTGGAAACTCTCGCTGATTCCCAGCGGCATCCTCCGCGATGGCGTGCAGTGCGTGGTCACCGGGGGGGTGGTGCTCGACCCCGCCAGCGCCATCCGCGAGATCGAGATGCTCGAATCGCGCGGGGTGTCGGTGGCCGGCAAGCTCCAGATCAGCGACCGGGCCCACGTCGTCTTCCCCTGGCACATCGCCGAAGACAAGCTGCTGGACGCCAGCCTCTCGGGTGGCGGAGCCATCGGCACGACGGGCCGCGGAATCGGGCCCTGCTACCGCGACAAGGTCGGCCGGGCGCTGGCGATCCGCCTCGGCGACCTCTACCGCGACGACCTACGGGCGCGGATCGAGCACGTCACCGCCTTCAAGAACCGACTGCTCGCTTCGGGCGCACAGGGCGACGGCGCAGGAGCGGCGCTCGACGCCGCCGCCATCTACGAGCAGTACCGCGCCTACGCGGAGCGGCTGCGGCCCTTCGTGACCGATACGACCGCCTTCCTGCTCGACGCCGTCGAGGCCGGCAGCCGCGTGCTGTTCGAGGGCGCGCAGGGCGCGCTGCTCGACATCGACCACGGCACCTTCCCCTACGTGACCAGCAGCAACTCCTCGGGCGTGGGCGTGGCCAGCGGCTCGGGGGTGCCCGGGAGGTGGGTGGACCGCGTGATCGGCGTCGTGAAGGCCTACTCGACGCGGGTGGGCGGCGGGCCGCTGCCGACCGAGCAGGACAACGCCGTCGGGCTGCACCTCCGGGAGCGCGGCCGGGAATACGGAACCGTCACGGGGCGGCCGCGGCGGTGCGGCTGGTTCGACGCCGTGGCCGCCCGCTACACCGCGCGGCTCTCGGGCGTCGACGAGCTCGCGGTGATGCTGCTGGACGTGCTGGGCGGCCTCGACGAGATCCAGGTCTGCTCGGCCTATGAGATCGACGGTCGCCGCGTGACCCAGTTCCCCAGCCAGATCGCCGACCTCGAGCGGGCGGTGCCGGTCTACGAGACGTTTCCGGGGTGGGCCGGCGAGCTGGCGGACGTCCGCCGCGAGGCCGACCTGCCGGCGGAAGCCCGCGGCTACGTCGACGCCATCGCCGACCTGATCGGCCGCCCGGTCTCGGTCGTGTCGGTCGGCCCCGACCGCGAGCAGACGATTCTCCGAGCCCGCCCGACCCCCCGCCGACCGCCATGGCAAGCATCCCAACCGAGCCCGGTGGCCGGAGCCTGACGGCCCCTCCCGAGCATCGTCCCGAGCGGGCGGCGAGCCTTCCGCAGCCGCCGCTGCCACGCCATGTCGCCGTGATCATGGACGGCAATGGCCGGTGGGCCCAAAAGCGCGGACTGCCCCGCGTCGAGGGGCACCGCCAGGGCGTCACGAGCGTGCGGCGGATCACCGAGCACGCCGCCCAGCTGGGGATCGAGCAGCTGACGCTCTACTGCCTCTCGAGCGAGAACTGGCGGCGGCCCGAGGCGGAGCTCGCGTTCCTGATGGAGCTGCTGGGCCAGTACATGATCGAGGAACGCGACCTGCTGATGCGGCAGCGGATCCGACTCTCGATCATCGGCAGCCGCGCGGGGCTGCCCGCCGGCACGCTCACGAACGTCGATCGAACCGTCGAACTCTGCGCCGGCAACGACGGGATGCGGCTCTGCCTGGCGATCAACTACGGGTCGCGGGGCGAGCTCGTGGCCGCGGCGCGGGCGTTGGCCCGCGATGCCGTCGCGGGCCGCCTCGATCCGGACGCGATCGACGAAGCGGCGTTCGCCGCCCGGCTCGACACGGCCGGGATGCCCGATCCCGACCTCCTGATCCGTACCGCGGGCGAGATGAGGGTCAGCAACTTCCTGCTCTGGCAGATCAGCTACGCGGAGCTGTGGGTGACGCCGGTCGCCTGGCCCGAGTTCGCCGAGAGCCACTTCGACGAGGCGCTGGCGGAGTTTGCTCGACGCGACCGACGGTTCGGGGGGATCGGGCCTTCGTGACCACCGCCACGCTCGCCCCATCGCGTCTGGGAACGCTCGCCTCGCGGGCGATCGTCACGCTGCTCGCGGCCGGCGGGTTCGCGGGGCTGTGCTGGGCCGATGCCACCGCCCTGCTCGCGGCGCCCCCCGCGTGGTGGCTAGCGCCGGTGGCCGCGATCTTGGCCTTCGGCGGCGCGGCCGAGGCCGGGCGGATGGCCGGCCTCGGAACCACGCGCGACGGGGGGCTGCCGCTGGGCGGACTGTTCATGCCCCTGGCCGCCGCGGCGGTGCCGCTCGCGGCGGTGGCCGCGGCACGGGCTCCGGCGGTCGCGGGGAGCGGGCCGACGGCGGTGATCGGCTGGGCTGCGGTGGCCGTGGTGGCGGGCCTTGGCCTGGCGCTCGTGATCGAGGTCGGCCGCTATCGACCGGGGACCGGCAGTCTGGCCCGCGTGGCGGTCGCCGCCACATGCATCGCGGCCATCGGCCTGCCCGTGGCGTTCATGGTGGGCCTGCGGCTGTTGGGCGACCAACGCGGCCCATCGGCGCTCGTGCCCCTGGTGAGCATGGTGGCCGTGGTCAAGGGAGGCGACATCGCCGCCTATGTGGTCGGCTCGCTGGTGGGTCGTCACAAGCTGGCGCCGCTCGTCAGTCCGGGCAAGACGTGGGAAGGCGCCGCGGCGTCGCTCGCGGCCTCGCTGGCCGTGGCCTGGCTGGTGCTCGAGCGGTCGGGCTGGAGCGAGGGGCGGCAGCCCTGGGGCGGCTGGGTCGTGTACGGGCTCGCGGTGGGCGTCGCCGGCATGCTCGGCGATCTCTCGGAGTCGCTCGTGAAGCGGGAACTCGCCGCCAAGGATTCAGGCCGCTCGCTCGGCGGCCTGGGGGGCTTCCTCGACCTGGTCGACGCGACCCTGCTGGCGGCGCCCGTGGCCTGGCTGCTCTGGGTGCTGGGCTGATCGCGCGGCTGAACGCCCTGATTTCCAGGGGTTCACCTCGGCCCGGCCCGGCCGGGCGGCTTCGGGCAAACTCCTTGAGGTATAGTACGGATGCGGTTCATCCGTTCCGTACCTCCGAGACCGCCGGCTCAAGCATGCCGTAGCGGGTTTCGATGCCTCGCTCCACGATCGCGGTCGTCGACACCAAGCGGCTGAGCGCCATCTTCGGCCCGCGCGACAGCCACCTGCGCCGGATCCGCGAGGCCCTTGGCGTCGGGATCGCCGCCCGCGGCGACTCGATCCACATCGACGGCGAGGAGCACTCGGTGCTCCGGGCCACCGAGGTCTTCGAGGAGCTCGACCGGATCGCCCGGGAGCGCGGGGGCGTCGAGCGGGACGAGGTCGACCGGCTGCTGCGGATCGCCACGGGCGAGGAGTTCGCGGTGCATCGGCCGCAGCCGATCGAGGTCCACCGCCCCGGTGGGCAACTCGTGCCGAAGTCGCCGGGGCAGGCGGCCTACGTGCAGGCGATCCGCGACCACGACGTGGTCCTCTGCACGGGCCCGGCCGGCAGTGGCAAGACGTTCCTCGCGGTGGCGATGGCCGTGGCGTCGCTGCGGGCCGAACAGGTCAAGAAGATCGTGCTCGTCCGCCCGGCCGTCGAGGCGGGGGAGAGTCTCGGCTACCTGCCGGGCGACCTGCAGGCGAAGATCAACCCCTACCTGCGGCCGTTGATGGACGCGCTTCGGGAGATGATGGACTACGACCAGCTCAAGCGGCTCACGGAGCTGGATATCGTGGAGATGATCCCGCTGGCCTACATGCGCGGCCGGACGCTCAATCACGCCTTCATCATCCTCGACGAGGCCCAAAACACGACCATCGCGCAGATGAAGATGTTTCTGACGCGGCTGGGCATCGGCTCGAAGATGGTGATCTCAGGAGACACCACGCAGATCGACCTGCCCCCCGACCGGCAAAGCGGGCTGATCGATGCGATCCGGAGGCTCCGGGATGTGCGCGGGTGCGGGCAGGTGACGCTCGGCGGGGCTGACATCGTCCGCCATTCACTGGTGCAGCGGATCGTCGAGGCCTACGACCGGTAGCCAATCATGCCTCTCGTTTCGCCCTCGCCGCGCCGCCGTCCCCGCCGCTCCGGGTCGGTCGAGCTTCCGCACGGCTTCTGGGGACTGCTGGCGGGGAAGGTTTCGCGGCCGGAGGTGCTGGTGAAGCTGGCGCTCTGCCTGGCCGCTTCGCTGGTGCTGCTGTTGGTGCTGCGCGGCTGGGGCGAGCCCTTCGCCTACGGGGTCGGCTCCGTGCCCGTGCACGGGGTCGTGTCGCGGGTGCCCTTCGAGCAGCCCGATGCGGACGCGACCCGCGTGGCCCGCGAACGCGCGGCCGCCAAGGTGCGGGTGGTCTACGCCCAGGACAAAGCACCGGTCGTGCGCCTGCGGGACGGCCTCAAGAACCGGGCGGCGGAACTGACGGCGGCCGACACGCTGGCCGCGGCCCCCCGGGCGGCGTGGCTCGAGTTCGCGCCGGAGGCTGCGGAGGTGCTGGAGCAACTGCCGCCGCCCGCGCCGGTGCCGATGGCTCCCGAGCCGCCCGAACTCGGGGCCGCCGATCCCGGCAAGCAGCCCGCCGCCGCGAAGGGGTCCGAGAAGGGAGCCGAGAAGGGCAAGGCCGAAGAGGCCGTGCCGCCGAAGCCGGTCGACCAACCAGCGCCGAAACCGGCGGCCGAGCCGGGCAAGCAGCCCGAGCCACCGACGCCCGAGCAGGCGACGCGGATCGCGGCGGCAGAGCAGGAGTTCGAGCGGTTCCGGGCCCGGATCGACACCAAGGAAAAACTCCTGCTCTTCGAGAAAGGAGTCGACCTCGCCTTCCAGGAGCTCGAGAGCACGGGCGTGCTCGAGAAGATCCAGCACACTTTCGACGAGGGCAGTCAGAACGAGATCGACGTCCACCCGCTGGGCAATCCGGGGGAGACGGTGCGGGTGCAGGTGCCGCAGGTGCTCTTGGTCGAGGCGAAGGCCCGGTTGCGGACCCGGCTCAACGAGGAACTCGGCGAGGGGCCGTTCGTGGACCGCGTCTTCGCCTGGATCGAGCCCCGGCTCTCGGGCACGCTCGAGATCGACCAGGAAGGCACGGCCCGGGCGAAGCAGGACGCCAGCGACAAGACGCCCCCGGAGTTCGTCTCGTTCGAGAAGGGGAGCCTGCTGACCGAGGCCAGCGTGCCGGTGACGCCGGCGACGCTCGAGCTTTTGGTCCGGGAGCACGAGGCGTTTCTCGTCCAGCAGCAGCCCGGGCAGCGGGTGGCGCGGGCGCTGGCGATGCTGGGCCTGTTCGCGGCGCTGTTCGCGCTGGCCGGCTTCTACCTGCATCTGAACCATCGCGAACTGCTGGCCGACCTCGGCACGATCGCGACCCTGGTCGGCTTTTCGGTGGTCACGGTCATGGTCTGCATGCTGGCCGCCGCCGATACGTGGCAGGCGCAGGTGGTGCCCCTGCTGTTGTTCGGGATGACGATCGCGATCGCCTACGACGAGGACCTCGCGCTCTTGCTGGTGGCCGAGGTGGCGCTGGTCGTGGTGCTCGGGCTCGGAAGG
>JBILOA010000134.1:0-5659 GCA_044374735.1 Pirellulales bacterium
CGCCAGCGGGGCAGTGGCCGGCGGACCGGCCCGGGAGCGAATCCCCCGCCGAGGCTATGCTGCGAACCCACCCCGACCTGGAGCCCCGGATGGATTCGATCAGCCGCCACGAGCAACTGCTGCGGGTTTTTCACCTCATCGACATCCTGTTCGGGGCCCGCCAGCCGCTGACGACCGCGGAACTCAAGGAGCGGCTCGTCTCCCGCGGGGTGATCGACGAGATGTCGGAGAAGAACATCCGCCGCGACGTCGAGTTTCTGGGCAAGTTCGGCTACGCCGTGAAGCGGTCGCGGAAGCGGACCCCGCGGGGCACGACCTGCGACGCCTGGTCGATCCAGCCGGGTCGCGGCGCCGAGGAGCTCGCCGCCCCGGCCGTCACCCTCCCGGAGCTGCTCTCGTTGGCCGTGGCCCGTGAGTTTCTCACACCGCTCGCGGGCACCTGCTACTGGCGGGGGATCGGCCAGCTGCTCGCGAAGCTGGAGCGGGTGGCCACACCGGAACTGCTCGCCTACGTGGCCGACCACCGGGACGGCCTGGTTGTCCACCCGCGGCCCGCCGGGCCGAAGTATGGGCCGCGGATCTTGAACGCCGTCAACCGGGCGATCCGCAAATCGCTCGAGCTCGCGCTGCGCTACACCGCGCTTGCCGACGAGGCGCCCAAGCGGATCGTCGTCCACCCGCGGGCCCTCGTGCTCTACGAGGGCGCCGTCTACATCGCGGGATATCGGGCCGCGTCGGGCCGTGGCGACGCCGATCCGGCCTCCTCCGGCATCCGCTTCTTCAAGCTCGACCGCGTGACCGACGCCCGCGTCACCTCGCGGAGTTTTGTGCCCCGGCCCGAGGCCGTCGACGACCTGCTCGCCGACAGCATCACCCTGTTCCGCTCCCCGGAGCCACCGCGGCGGTACCGGATTCGGATCGATGCGCCACGGGCTCGCTGGGCCTGCGAGAAGCCGTTTCACCCCGGCCAGCGAGTGCGGCCGCAGGCCGACGGCGGGGTCGTGCTCGAGATCGACCGGGCCTGGGACGCCGAGATGCTGCCGCAGCTGCTCTCGCTCGGCGAACACGTGGAGGTGCTCGAGCCGGCCGACGTCCGCGAACAGCTCGCCGAGGCCGCGACCCGGATCGCCGCCCGGCATGCGACCCCGGCACGGCGGGCGAGGAGCGTCGCCCATGCGAAATGACCAGCCTGAGGCACCGGAGCCGGCCCCGCTCTCGCGCCGGGAGTTCGCCGGTGGCTTGGCGGCATCCGCTCTTGTCGCCGGGAGCCTCCGTGCCGAACCGGTTGCCGTGGCCGAGGCCCCGCCTCGCCCCGCTGCCGCAGGGCCACTCGCCGACTACGTGCGGGCGCACGATCCCGCGACGCGGTTCACGCTCGTCTGCCGCGGCGAGCTCATGGGTGGGGAGTTTCTCCGGGGGCGGCTCGTGAGCCAGCGGTGGCGGGGCGTGGAGTGGACCCACGAGTTGTCGCTGTTTCGGCCAGCAGCCCCGGCGGCCGACGGCCCGATGCTCCTCTGGATCGACGGCGGCTCGAGCGGCGGCGTGCCCGCCGACGACAGCCGTGGTCCGGGGGATGCGACGCGGATCCTCGCGCAGGTGGCGACGGCCGCCGGGCTGCCGGCCGCCGTGGTGCGGCAGGTGCCCTTTCAGCCGATGTTCGACGGCCTCGTCGAGGACGGGTTGATCGCCCACACCTTCGTGGAGTTCGTCAAAACGGGCGACACCACCTGGCCGCTGCTGCTGCCGATGGCCAAGGCGGCGGTCGAGGCGATGAACGCCGCCGCTACGGCCGCCCGCGAGCACTGGGATTTGAACGCTGGCGGCTTCGTCGTCACCGGTGCGAGCAAGCGGGGCTGGACCACCTGGCTCGCGGCGGCCCTCGACGACCGGGTGCAGGGGCTCGTGCCCGCGGTGATCGACATGCTCTCGTTGGAGCAGCACGTCGGCCTCCAGCAAAAATCGTTCGGTGGGATGTCGGACAAGCTCGTCGACTACACCTCGCGGGGCATCGAGGCGCTGCTCGGCTCGCCCCGCGGCCGCGAACTGGTGAAGATCGTCGATCCCTTCAGCTACCGCGATCGAATCGTCCAGCCGAAGATCCTGGCGCTGGGCACCAACGATCCCTACTGGCCGCTGGAGGCCTGCGGGCTTTATTACGACCGGCTCGAGGGCCCCCGCTGGGTGTCCTATGCTCCCAACACCGGCCACGGGCTTTCGGGTAGTCACCTGGCCGGTCTGATCGCCGCGCTGGGCCGCCATGCGGCCGGAGTGGAACGACTCCCCGAGTTCGCCTGGTCGTTCGAAGCCGACGGCCAGGCCGCGCTGGGGCAGGTCGGCCGCCCGAGCGAGGCGGTTGCCGAGGCGGTGGCCTGGCGGGCCGAATCGCCCTCGCGAGACTTCCGGGCGGCCCGGTGGCAGGCCACCGCCGCGGAACGCGACGGGGAAGGCTGGCAGCTGCGCCTGCCGAAGCCGGCCAGTGGCTTCGCGGCGGGTCTGATCGAACTCCGCTTTCCCCGACAGCCAGCGCGGCTGGTGCTCACGACCGGCGTGAAGGTCGTGGGCGAGGCGTAGCGGGCGGCGGCACAGGGAGGTGGCCATGGCAGACGAGCACGACTTCGCGGCGATTTCACCGGACCGGTTGCCGGCGCTCGTGGCCGCCGCGCCCAAGGCCGAACTCCACCTTCACATCGAGGGCACGCTGGAGCCCGAGATGGCCTTCGCGATCGGCCAGCGCAACGGCGTCGCCCTCCCCTACCCCGATCCCGAGGCGATGCGGCGGGCCTACGCCTTCAGCGACCTGCAGAGCTTCCTCGACATCTACTACGCCGCCGCGGCCGTGCTCCTCCACGAGCAGGATTTTTTCGAGTTGGCCTGGGCCTATCTCGAGCGAGCCAAGGCCGACAACGTGGTCCGGGCCGAAATCTTCTTCGACCCGCAGACCCACACCGCCCGGGGCGTGCCCTTCGAGACCGTGGTGGCGGGGCTGTCGCGGGCGGTCGAGCGGGCGCGGACGGAGCTCGGCGTCTCGGCGGCCCTGATCATGTGCTTCCTCCGCCACCTCAGCGAGCGCGAGGCCTTCGAAACCCTGGAGCAGGCCACGCCCTACCGGCAGCAGTTCATCGGCGTGGGGCTCGACTCGGGTGAGCGGGGCAACCCGCCGGAGAAGTTCAGGAGCGTGTTTGCCAAGTGCCGCGCGCTGGGGCTCCGCGCCGTGGCCCACGCAGGCGAGGAGGGGCCGCCCGCCTCGATCACCGGCGCCCTCGACGCCCTGGGAGCGGAGCGGGTCGACCACGGGGTCCGCTGCCTCGAGGATCCCGCGGTCGTGAAGCGGCTCGTGCGGGAACGCATTCCCCTCACGGTCTGCCCGTTCTCGAACGTGCGGCTGCGGGTGTTCGAGCGGCTCGACCAGCACACGCTGCCCGCGCTCCTGGCCGCCGGGCTGCGGGCGAGCGTGAACTCCGACGACCCGGCCTACTTTGGCGGCTACGTCGGCGACAACTTCCGCGGCCTGCTCGGGTCGCTGCCGCTCACCGCGGCCGACGCCTATCGGCTGGTGCGAAACAGCCTCGAGTCGAGCTTCCTCGAGCCATCCGCGATCGCCCGCCACGTCGAGCGGCTCGACGAGGTGTTCGCCGCGGGCTGACAACGCCTGCTACCCGCGACCCGCCTGCCGGGTCAGGTGTTCGAGCCGCTCCCCGGCCTCGGGCCGAAGTTGCTCCCACTGAAACCGCCACTGCCAGTTGCCCCAGGCCCGGCCGGGAACGTTCATCCGGGCCTCCGACCCCAGGCCGAGCACGTCCTGCAGCGGCACGATCGCGGTGTTGGCGGGGGTCTGCCAGGCCAAGGCGATCATGTCCCAGTTGATCTCGGATCCGTCGCAGCCGAGCGCGGTGCGAACGCGATGCCGCTCGTCCGCGAGCTGCCCGGCGGAGCAGGTCGTGTCGGGGCCCGGCTCGCTCGTGTACCAGCCCACGGTGGTGTCGTTGTCGTGCGTGCCGGTGTAGACCACGCAGTTCTCCGGGTAGTGCGCAGGCTGGAACGTTTCGGGCTGCTCACCCCCGAAGGCGAACTGCAGGATCCGCATGCCCGGAAACCCGAGGGCATCCCGCAACTCGTCGACGTCGGGCGTGATCAGACCGAGATCCTCCGCGATGATCGGCTTGGGCCCCAGCGCCGCGGCCGCGGCGTCGAAGAGCGCGCGGCCCGGGCCGGGCATCCAGCGGCCATGTTCGGCGGTGGGGTCGGCCGCCGGAATCTCCCAGGAGGCCGCGAAGCCGCGGAAGTGGTCGATCCGGAGCACGTCGAACAGCGTGAAGGCGTGCCGCAGCCGGGCGATCCACCAGGCGTAGTCCTCCGCCGCGTGCACCTCCCAGCGGTAGAGCGGATTGCCCCAGCGCTGCCCCGTCTGCGAGAAGTAGTCGGGGGGCACACCCGCCACGACGGTCGGCCGGCCGTCGTCGGCCAGGGCGAAGAGGTCGGGACGACACCACACGTCGGCGCTGTCTTGCGCCACGAAGATCGGCAGGTCGCCCACGATCGAGATGCCGAGCGCGGCCGCCCGGCTCCGCAGCCGGCGCCAGTGGTCGTGAAAGAGAAACTGCCCCGTGCGGGCGTGGTCGATGCCCTCGGCCAACTCGCGGGCCGCGGCGGCGATCACGCCGGGCTCGCGGCGGGCCACATCGCTCGGCCACTCCGTCCACGAGCGGCCCGCGAAGTGGGCCTTGAGCGAGACGAACAGCGCGTAGTCGTCGAGCCACCAGCGGTTGTCGTCGGCGAACTGCCCGAACTGCTCACGGAGCTCCGGCGCGGCCCGGTCGGGAAACGCGGCCGCCACCTCGTGGAGGAGGGCGAGCCGCGCGCCGATCACGTCGCCGAACGCCACATGGTCGGCCGGCAGCGGCGGAAAGGCCGCGAGCCGGTCGGCGTCGACCAGCCCGTCGTCCCGCAGCCGGTCGAACGAGATCACCAGCGGGTTGCCCGCGAAGGTCGAGAGCGTCTGGTACGGGGAGTCGCCGAAGCCGGTCGGCCCCAGCGGGAGCACCTGCCAGTGCCGCTGCCGCATCTGGGCGAGCTGCTCGAGCCAGCGGTCGGCCTCGGGGCCGATCTCGCCGATGCCGAACCGGCCGGGGAACGAGGTGGGGTGAAGGAGGATCCCGGAGGAGCGTCCTGCGAGGTTCACGATAGCGTTCCCTGACCCATCGGGCTCACCGCTCGAGCACGGCCATCTCCACCGTCAATCCGGGCCCGAAGGCGAGGGCCACGCAGGGCCCCGGGGCATCGGCGGCGCGGAGCCGGTCCAACACGAACAGGATCGTGGCGCTCGACATGTTGCCATGCTCGGCGAGCACGCGCCGCGACGCAGCCAGCGCGTCGGCGGGCAGATCGAGCGCCGCCTCCACGGCGGTGAGGATCCGGGGCCCGCCCGGGTGCACCGCCCACGACGCCACCGCGGCGGGAGAAACGCCGGCGGCGGTGAGCATGGCGACCACGGCCGGCGCCAGATGGGCCGCGATCAGGTCGGGGACGCGGGCCGAGAGGCTCATCTCGAAGCCGTGGTCGCCGATCAGCCAGCCCATCTCACGCTGCGAGCCCGGCAGGATTTGACTGGCCTGATGGCGGAGCCTCCAGGGCCGCGCGGCGGACTCGTGGAGCCGGGACG
>JBILOA010000063.1:0-7496 GCA_044374735.1 Pirellulales bacterium
CGGATCGTACCGCGCGAGTTCCTCGCGGATCGTGCGATAGTTCGTCAGCGGGTCGGTGCCGTCCATCGGCGCCGGCTCCACGACGTGGACGAGGATTCCCGCCCGCTCCACATGGCGGAGAAACTCGTGCCCCAGCCCCACGCCGGCGTGGGCCCCCTCGATCAGGCCGGGCAGATCGGCGAGTACGAAGCTCCGGTCGAGCGAGATGCCCACGATCCCGAGGATCGGTCGCTTGGTGGTGAAGGCGTAGTCGGCGATCTCCGGCCGGGCCCGCGACAGACGCGAGAGCAGCGTGCTCTTGCCGGCGTTCGGCTTCCCCACGAGCCCCACGTCGGCGATCACCTTGAGTTCGAGCATCAGCCGCCGGTTCTCGCCGAGCTCGCCGCTGGTCGTCTCCCGGGGGGCGCGGTTGGTCGACGACTTGAAGTGGGCGTTGCCCCAGCCCCCTGCCCCGCCCCGGGCGGCCACCACCTCCGCGCCGATGGTCGCGAGATCCTTGAGCACCAGCCCCGTGGCCTCGTCGAACACGATCGTGCCCGGAGGCACCAGCACGGTCAGGTCGCCGCCCCGCGCGCCCTGCCGGTTGGCCGGCCCGCCCGCTTCGCCCGCCTCCGCCCGCCACTGCCGCTTATGGGCCAAGACCGAGAGGGAGTCGACGCCCGCCTCCGCCCGCAGGATGACACTGCCACCGTCGCCACCGTCGCCACCGTCGGGGCCGCCACGCGGGACGTATTTCTCCTTGCGGAAACTGCAGATGCCGCGGCCCCCGTTGCCGGCAGCCACCTCGATCTGGACTCGGTCGACGAACACAACGGGCCTTCCGCGGTTTCGGGCCTTCCGCAGCGTGGGCCCTGCGAGGTTCGCCGCGGGACTCAGGCCGTCGCGGCCTCGACCACGCTCACCCGCCGACCCTCACGGTCGAACATGACCGTCCCGTCGGTGAGCGCGAACAGGGTGTAGTCGGAGCCAATGCCGACGTTGTGGCCCGGGTGAAACTTCGTCCCCACCTGCCGCACCAGGATGTTGCCAGCCCGCACGACCTGCCCACCGAACTTCTTGACCCCACGCCGCTGGGCGTTGGAATCGCGACCATTGCGGCTGGAACCCTGACCTTTTTTATGTGCCATCGCTTCACCCTGGGCCGGACGCTGCAGACCGCGTGTCCGCGGCCAAGACGTGGGAGTCTAACCTCAGTTTTCGTACCGGAAAACCCAGGAGTGGTCAATGCCCTCGTGCACCGCGAGGGCCTCGCGGAAAAGCTCGGGACCCTGGGGGCCGAACATGGCCGCCACGAGTTTTTCCCGCTGCTCGGCCGGGGCTGCCCCGATGGCCGTCGCGATCGCCGCGAAGGCGTCGCGGGCATCGAGCCTCGCCATGGTGGCCGGGTCGGCCTCGGTGGCCTCGATCGCGGCGAGCGTGCGGGCGTTCTCGACCGCCCGCCGGAGCCAATCCAGCCGGGCCGCGGCCGGGCCGAAGACCGCGACGGTGCGGGCCTTGCGGGCGGCCAGATCGGGAGCCTCGTCGAGGCCGCGGACGATTTTGGCCAGCGACTCAAGCGGCTTGGCCGCCACCGCCTCGGGCGTGAGCTCCAGCGGTTCGAGCGCCTTGCGGCGGGCGGCATCGAGTTCGGCATCGACCGGCCCGGCGGCAGACCTGGCGAGCGTCTCGAGCGACTCCACACCGGCATCGCCGAACAGGGCGCGCGCGGCCTGGCTCCGGGCCGTCGCGTCGTCGATCCCGGCCAGGCCCGTGAACACCGTCTCCAGGGGCTTGAGGCTGGTGCCCGGCCCCTCTCCCACCGGCTCGACGAGCCCGGCGGAATCCCAGCCGAGCTTCAGCCGCTTGAGCCCCAGGACGGGCTGGGCCGTGATGCGACCCGGCCAGCCGAGTGCCGCGAGCACGCGGCCACCGAGGGCCATCCGCTCGAACATGCCGCGGTAGCCGATGCTGATCGCTTCTTTGCCCGCGGCGTCGCCGGGCCGCCAGAAATCGAGTCGCAGGCTCTCGAGCGTCTGGTCGATGTGCTGGCCGGGCCGGTCTGTGGGCCCGATCTCCTCGCCGGGCCGAGCCCGCCAGCGAATCGCGTTGGTCAGGCCGCGGACGTAGATCGAGAAGTAGTCGATCCGCGGGTCGATGCCCTCCCAGATCGCCACGCCCCACCGCTCCTCGCCGGGCGGGATGTCGGCGGCCGCCATGGCCGCGCTGTCGAGGAACTGCCGCGACGGGTCCTCGCGGAGCCGGATCGCGTCCATCGCGGAGGGAACGACCCGATCGAGGTAGGCGCGGTAGGAGGCGAGCCCCTCGTCGGCAGCCAGCCCCTCGCGGCTCTCCAGCACGAAATGGGGCAGAAACCGGACCGGTTTTTCGAACGTTTCGACCGTCCGTTGGGCCGGGTCCGGCTGCCCCTCGTCGTTGGTGCCGACCACGATCCGTCGGCCTCCGACGTTCTTGACGCGGTATACGAGATACCAGACCGTGGCCCGCCGCATCCGCCCTTCGCCCACCGGGATGTCGACATCGATCTGGCGGGGCGGCTTGAAGGCGAACTCGAGGCACCAGATGTCACGCGGATACTCGAGCCGCCGCGCGAGCTCCACGAAGGTCGTTGTGGGGGCGGCACGCTTGGGCACCCACGCGAGCGCCTGCTGACCCTTCGTCACCTCCACGAGCGCGCCCCGCTGGATCGCGTCGTCCAAGGCGACGTCGGCCGGGATGACGGTGAGCACGCCCGGGGCCAACGATCGGAAGCCGCGCGGGCCATCGGCGGCCCGAGCCCACCCGGGCGTGAGCAAATTCGCGAGGAGCACCAGCGCCCCGATGCGGCGCGCCCACGCGGCCCCGCGGGACGAAGGCACCCCGGTTGCCCCACGACGGAGTCGATCCAGCCTGGAGTTCATGTGGTGAAATGTACCGTGGGCGGCCTGAAAGCCGCAGAAAACACAAACTTTCCCCAAACCACCCAGATTTCCTTGATTGCCGCCTTTATCGAGGGCAAACTCGAGGGGTCCAAGGAAATCTTGTCGGAAAACTGGGCTTCGCTGGCCGGGCTTCCGACAAGAGACTCCGGCCGGCAAGCAGGTCCGGGCCAGGTCGGCCACCTGCTTGTCGGAAGAGTTCGGCATTCAAGCCCGCGGCTCATCATGCTTCGAATCAACCCGCTCCAACCCCCGCGACCGTTTGTGGCCATCTCGGCCCCCGCCGGCCAGCGAGCGCCGGGCGGGCCCGCCTTCGTGGCGGCCGAAGACTACGACTCGACCGGAATCATGGCGGGTGTCGATCCGTCCGAGTCGCGGTACTGGTGGCTGCCGGAACTCTACGGCCCCGAATCGGCCCCGACCGCCCCGGTTGCTCACGCGACCAGCCGGGCCGGCGAGCCGAGCGCTGCGGCCGCCTGATCGACTTCGGCGGCCAGCGCCGCGTAGTCGTCGGCGCCATGCGAGGCCGGCGCGTAGTCGAAGATCGACTGGCCAAAACTGGGCGCCTCCGCCAGGCGGATATTGCGGCGAATCCGCGTCGCGAACAGCCGGCCCGAGGCCCAGGCCGGATGGGCCCCCTCGCCCTGCGAGAAGAAGGCGTCGACGTCGCGGCCGATTTCGCTCGCCAGCCGCGTGCCGCCCTCGTACATGCAGAGTGCGACCCCCAGCAGCCGGAGCCGCGGATTGACGTGCTCCGCGACCAGTTCGATCGTTTCGAGCAGCTTGCTCAGCCCGTGCAGGGCCAGAAAATGGGGCTGCAGCGGCAGCAGGACCTCCCCCACCGCGGCCATGGCATTGAGCGACAGGAGGCCCAGCGACGGGGGGCAGTCCACGATCAGGTAGTCGAACGGCGGTAGCGGCTCCGCCCCCGGTCCGGCGGAGGCTGAGCGGCCGCCGAACCGCGGCTCGGCGGCGATCCGGTCGCGGAGAATCGTCTCGCGACCGGGCCGACTCGCCAGCGCCATTTCGACCGCCGACAGGTCGATGTGCGACGGCACGACCGCGAGCGTGTCGCTGACGGGCACGATCGCGGCGGTGAGCGGGCAGCCCGCCGTGATCACGTCGTAGGCCGACGCGTTCGTCCCGCCGGGGGCCACACCCACGTGGAGCGTCGCGTGGGCCTGCGGATCGAGATCGATCAGGCACACCCTCCGCCCGGCGCGCGACAGGGCCACCGCGAGGTTGACCGACGTCGTCGTCTTGCCGACCCCGCCCTTCTGATTGGCGACGGCGATGGATCGCATGGTGGGTGTCTCGGGGAGAAAACGGGGGAGGCGGCGCGGCCGGGGAGGATACGGTGCCGCGAGGCCCCGTCAAAAGCCCGATTTCTGCGGGGGAAACTGGCTTTTCGTGTCCTCGATCCACTCCCGCAGGCCGGGGCCGATCGGCCCGAGCATGATGCGGCCGGTTCGCCCGACCACCGTCGCGAAGCCCGGCTCGTCGAGGTCGAAGGCGACCACGGCCGCCGGGGTCTTGTCGGCGGCGGCGGCGAAGAAGGCGATGGCCTCGTCCCACTCGGCCGGCGCGAGTCGCTCGCCGGCCGCGTCGGCTCCGCCTTCCTGCCGGACGTCGCTCCAGCGAAAGTTGACGTCTTCGATCAGGCCACGGCGGAGGTGAACGAGGCCGGGGGCGCGGGAGATGTCGAGCCGCGCCTCAGCCCGAACACCCCCTCGATCGGCAGCCAGCGACCAGAGTTCCACGCGCGGGGCCGCCTGGATGCTGCGGGCCGCCGCCGGCCCGTAAAACTCCAGGCAGCGTCGCGTCTGGCCCCATTGAAACCACACGGCAAACGCCGCCAGCCCCAGGGCCAGCAGCACGAGCCCGAGCACGAGCCGGGTTCCGATCGCGGTCGACGCGGGGAGCGGGATGGCTGGGTCGGACGGCGGCAGGCGTGGCTGAGACACGGTCGGGCGCTCGAGGGGACGCGGGGAAAGCGGCGTTGAAACGCTGGTCGCCGAAGGCCCCGCGGCTCGCTATAAGATAGTCGGCTCCCAGCCGTCTGCCCTCTCAGCCGTGTGCCCTCAAGGATCTGCCCGAGGAGAATCGTCCGTGGCCAACGCCTTCGATCCCTACCGTGAAGCCCTGGTCGTGGAGCAGCACACCGTCTGGCCGGCCACCTACGAGGACTGGTCGGCCGCTGACAAGGCGCGGGTCGAGTCGTTGCTTCATGCCGCCCCCGCGGATGCGGCCGATCTCGACTATGTCCGGCAGCACACCGGCTTCGCCCGGGTGATCACCGTGACGCCTGCCGATCTCGAGCGGGTAAGCGTGACCTGACCGTGGCCACGATCAGCGTTCAGCTGCCAGGCGATCCGACCGACCGCTCCTACGAGATCGCCTGTGGCAGCGGGCTGATCGATTCCGTGGGCGGCCGCGTCGCGGCGGCCGGTGGCCGGCGGGCGGTGGTGATCGCCGACGCGGCCGTCGCCCGGTCGCACGCCGCCCGCGTGGCCGGCTCGCTGACGGCGGCCGGCATCGCGACCACCGCGCTCGAGGTGCCCTCGGGGGAGTCGTCCAAGGGGGTCGCCACAGCCGCCCGGCTGTGGGCCGGCCTGGCCGACCTGGCCGTTGACCGCAGCACGCACGTGGTGGCAGTGGGCGGCGGGGTGGTCGGGGATCTGGCCGGTTTCGTGGCCGCGACGTTCGCCCGCGGGCTCCCCCTCTGGCACGTTCCCACCACCCTGGTCGCCCAGGTCGACAGCGCGATCGGGGGCAAGACCGGCCTCAATCTCGAGGCGGGCAAGAACCTGGTCGGGGCGTTCTGGCAGCCTCGGGGGGTGGTGGCCGACATCGACACCCTGGCCACGCTTCCCGACCGTGAATACATCAGCGGGCTCGCCGAGGTCGTGAAATACGGCATGATCCTGGACGCCTCGTTTTTCGCCTGGCTCGAGGCCCACGCCGGCGACCTGCTGGTGCGGGAGCCGCGGGCCGTGGGCTCGGCGGTGGAGCGGTCGGCCCGCCTCAAGGCGCAGGTCGTGGAGCAGGACGAGCGGGAAATCACGGGGCTGCGTGCCGCCCTCAACTATGGGCACACCTTCGGCCACGCCTACGAAACGGCGGCGGGCTACGGCACGCTCCTGCACGGCGAGGCCGTCGCGATCGGCATGGCTCGGGCCGCCCGCCTGGCAGCTCTGCTCGGCCGCCTCGACGCGTCGGTGGTCGCCCGCCAGGACACGTTGCTCAGGAATCTGCGGCTGCCGACCGATCCGGCAGCCGCCGGGGCGGTCGCTCCGGCCACGCTGATCGCGATCATGGGACGCGACAAAAAGTCGCTCCACGGCCGCCTCCGCTTCGTCCTGCCCGACGCCATCGGCCGCGTCGAACTCGTCGACGGCGTCGACCCAGCCGCGGTCGAGCGCGTGCTGTCGGCTCCCTGACCGCGGTCGTTCCGCGAAAGAGGGGATCGGGGTGGTGCGATTCGCTCCACCCCATGCCACGGGCGACCGGTGCCCTGGAGCGATTCGCCCCAGGGCCGACTGGCTCCACGCCGCGACCGCCGCGGCCCAATCAGCCGTAACCCCTTTGCCCGCAGGCCTTTCCGGCCTCTGGGGAAAATATTCCAGATCGCGGATCGGCTTTGGCACATCGAGTGCATTGGAAGAGGGTGGCGACGACGCAGTGGTGCGATTCGCCCCAGCCTGAAGTCGGGCTGGTCAACCGATGCCGACGCGGGCCCGTCCGTGGTGGCAAAGGCAGATGCAAAGGAGTTTGCTCATGAATCCGTCGCGTGAGGCCGTGCAGGCCGCCCGTCGTGGCTGGGCACTGACGCAGGCCGACGTCCTGTTCTGTGCGATGCCGATCGTTTTGTTTCTGTCCATCGTGTCGCTGCTCTGAGGCAGCCCCGAATCGCGGTACTCGTTCCACACGTTCCCTCGACCCAAACCCTTCTCGAAAGCCTCATCATGTGCCGCCTGTCCTCGCTCTCGCTGGTTCCGGTGTCGTCGCTGGCGATGAGTTTCCTGCTGGCGGTTTCGGCTGTCGTGGTTGTGGTGGCCGGTTGACCATCTCCTCTTCTCGTTCGGTTTCTCCTCTCATCCATAGGTGTCCCATGAGGTTTTCGGCTCTCCGCTGGAGCGTTCCGCTGATGGCGTTGATCGCGCTCGTGGCAGTCCGCTGCCCCGCCGAAGACGTGGAAGACAACAGCATCATCGGCGGCCTGGCGAACATCGGCGACATGGAACCGTTGGCGGATCGCGACAATGGCGAGGCCGCCCGGGCAGACGCCGCCAAAATGACCGCGAGCGTCAAGGCGAGCGTCGGGGCCAGCGTCCGGCAGTCGGTGCCCGTTCGCGACCGGTCCGCGACCTATCGCACTGCGGAGCTGTTTCGCAACTCGAAGGTGGCCCTGCCGCTGCTCGTCGCCGACCTTGAGCCGAACGTGATCTCAGTCCCCCAGCCGATGTCGGGCCGCTCAGTCGGAGCGCGGCCGTCCGCTCCCTGGACGAGGCCTTGATCCGCTTTGATCGCCGGTTCGGCTTGCTTTGAATCATCTGCAACACACACCTGACGACCTGAACA
>JBILOA010000064.1:0-7471 GCA_044374735.1 Pirellulales bacterium
CCGACTCCGTGATCGGCTCCGCTTCGGGCGCGGGCGGTGCTTCGGCGACGACCTCTTCGACCACGGGTTCGGTCACCACTTCGACGACCGCTTCGCTGACGGGTGCGAGCTCCTCCTCACCGGCGGCTTCGGCCACCGGTTTGGTCGTCGCCACCGCCACACGAAGGACCGAGTCACCCAGGGTGTCGGCCGCTGCAGGCTGGTCCTTCCGAACCAGCGGCGGCCATGGGCGTGGGGCCGTGCCGATCGGGGTGATGCCGTTGCTGCGGGCCCGGAAATCGTTTTGCGGCGCGGAGCCGTTGGGGACGGGCCCGGAATAGTCGTAGGGGTCGGGGCACATCGTGCACCCCGCCAGGGCAGCGGCACACCAGGCTGCGGCGACCAAGGCCCGACCCTGGACGGGCGACGGCTTCCGACCCATCGGCAGTATCTCCCCCAAAGCCGGCTGCCGTGGGACCGGCCCCCCGGCCCGACCCACGGCAGTTCCAACTGGAACCGGCGGCTGTTCCCCCACCCAAAAACCCCGCAGAGATGATCGGCCCGGCAGGATCGATTTCTTCAGCAAAACCGGCCCTGGCTACCGTTCGACGCCCATTCGGGCCATCAGGAGCTTCATGTCCTCCCAGACGTCCCGCTTGGCCGCGGGGTTGCGCAGCAGGTAGGAGGGATGGTAGGTGCAGATCACCTGGGCCGTGCCGTGGGTGAACCAGCGGCCGCGGAGCCGGCCGATCGGCTCCTCCGTTGCGAGCAGCGCGCGGGCCGCCGACGCCCCCAGGCAGCAGATGAACTCGGGTCCGATGATCTCCAACTGCCGCTCGAAGAAGGGCCGGCAGTGGGTCACCTCGTCTGGTGACGGTGCGCGATTGCCTGGGGGCCGGCACTTGAGCACGTTCATGATGTAGACGTCGTCGCGCGAGAGCGTGCAGGCCTCGATGATCTTGGTGAGCAACTGCCCGGCCCGCCCCACGAATGGCTCGCCGCTGGCGTCCTCGTCGGCCCCCGGGGCCTCGCCGAAGAACACCAGCCGGGCGTCGGGCCGACCCGCCCCGAAGACCGTCTGCGTGCGGCCGGCGGCGAGTTCCACGCACCGCGTGCAACCGGCCACCTCGCCGCGCAACACCTCGAGCGACGCCCCCCGCCCGACCGCCTCCGGGCTCGGGACGGGCCGCGGTTCCGGCATCGGGGCGGTCTGGGGCATCGGTGGCGACCCCGAGCCGCTCGGCGTGCGGCCGCCGCGCGGCAACTGCCCCACGCCCGCTCGGGCCAGGCTCTCGAGCCGCTGCCGCACCGCCCGGGCCTCGCGTCCGTCCATGGCTGCCGATCGCGGGTGGTTCGTGTCTCGCGGGTCGCGAGCGCTAGAGCGCCCGCCGGTGCCGCTTCGGGCCGCGGCCCTTGCCGAGGAGCGTCTTGGCCGGCGGCTTCGCGGGCTCGGCGACGGCCGGCTCGGAGGCCGCCCTGGCAGCCGCCGCCCGATCGAACCCGCCCGTCGGCACCTGCTCGATCGGCGTCGGGGCCGGCCGGCGATCGAAGGCTTCGAAGCCCGCGATCTCGTCCCGCTGGAGCAGGCGTTCGATCCGGATCTCGATCCGCGTCAGCTGCGGCCCCTCTTCGGGGCTCACGAACGTGAAGGCGATGCCCTCGCGGCCCATCCGGCCCGTCCGGCCCACGCGGTGCACGTAGTCGTCGCAGAACTCGGGGATGTCGTAGTTGACGATGTGAGACACGCTCGACACGTCGATGCCACGCCCGACCACGTCGGTGGCCACGAGGATCTTCACCGAGCCGTCACGAAACTGTCGCATCACGCGGTCGCGTACGTTTTGGGCCAGATCGCCGTGGATGCAGGCCACTTCCTCCGCACCGCCCCGCCGGGACCGCCGGCGGGCGAGCTTCTCGAACACCTTGTCGGTGCCCCGCTTGGTGCGGCAGAAGACGATCGTTTGCCGGGGCTGCTCCCGCTCGAGCAGCTGCTCCAGCAACTCGAACTTCCGCGTCGGATCGACCGTGAAGTAGCGTTGCTCGATGGTCTCCACCGCCAGTTCATTGGTGGAGAAATCCATGATCTCCGGATCCCGCATGTAGCGAGTGGCCAGCTTTTGCACGGGCGGCGGCACCGTCGCGGAGAGCAGCAGCGTCTGGCGGCTGTCGGGGCAGCGGCGCAGGATCTTCTCGATGTCGGGCCGGAAGCCGATGTCGAGCATCCGGTCAGCCTCGTCGAGGGTGACGATCTCGAGCTCATCGAGCCGGAGCGTGCCCCGGCTCATGTGGTCGAGCACACGGCCCGGCGTTCCCACGACCACCCCGGGGTGCTTGGCGAGTTTGTCGATCTGCCCCTTGAGCGGCTTGCCGCCGTACACGGCCACGCAGTGCACACCGGACCCATGGGCCAGTTTCTCGAACTCGTCCTTGACCTGCACGGCCAGTTCGCGGGTGGGCACGAGCACCAGCGCTCGCGGCCCGCCGCCGCGGCCCGGCTTGGAGACGGCCTCGAGGATCGGAAGCACGAACGCGGCGGTCTTGCCCGTGCCCGTGCGGGCCTGGCCAAGCACGTCCACGCCTTTCAGGGCCCGCGGGATCAGCCCCGCCTGCACCGGCGTGGGCACCTCGTAGCCGGCCCGATCGACCGCCGCCATCGTGGCGGGCGAGAGCCCGAGCGAACGAAAATCGGTTGCCGCCATGTCGGCGGCCCGCCGGAGGGCGGGACGGCCACCGTCGCCGTCTTCGGGCTGGGAGTGGCCGGAGGCGGTCCGGCCCGAATCCTCCGGGCGACCGCGCCTGTCATCCATCAACACTCGTAGTCCTCGCGTCTGGTGCGGTCGCTGTCTCGCGGAGAGCCCCGGAGCGTCCTGCCGCCCGCCGGGCTCGCGAAACCTGGTTGGACGACCCGCTTGAGGACCGCCCCGTCATGCCCGAACGATACCACCGGGCACCCTGGTTGGGCAAATAGGCCCTGCCCGGCACGCCCGTCAGCGGTCGAAGAGCTTCTTGATGGCCCACACCGTCGCCGCCCGCCCAGCCCGGGCGATCGACCGCGTCAGGGGAATCCGCTTCGGGCAGACGGCCACGCAGTTTTGGGCGTTGCCGCACATCTGGATGCCCCCGCGGCCCGTCAGCGCCTCGAGCCGCTCGTCGGCGATCATGCGGCCGGTGGGATGGGAGTTGAAAAGCATCGCCTGGCTGATCGCGTGCGGCCCGAGGAAGGCCGCGTCGAAGGCCTGACGCCGGCGGGCCTCGAAGTCGGCCTCGGGCTCGCCCTCCCGCCTGGTGACCTCGATCTTCGTGAACTGCGGGCAGGCCTCCAGGCAGCAGCCGCAGCTGATGCACTCGGCGAGCGGGTAGGCGTCCTGCTGCTCCTCGGGAGCGATCCTCGGCCCGGGGCCGTGATCGTAGGAGTCGTCGACCGGCACCCAGGCCTGCACCCGCTCGAGCGAGCGGAACAGCCGCTTGCGATCGACGACCAGATCGCGAACCACCGGAAACTTGGACATCGGCTTGAGCTCGATCTCGCCGCCATCCTCCGCCAACAACGTGTCGACCAGCGCCGAGCAGGCCATCCGCGTCCGACCGTTGATCAGCATCGTGCAGGAGCCGCAGACCTCTTCCAGGCACGAGCAATCCCAGGCGACGGGCGCGACCCGCCGGCCGTCGGGCGTGCGGGCCAGCGCGGCGATCTTCTGGAGCACGCTGATCACGTTCATGTTCGGCTCGTAGGGAACTTCGAACCGCTCCCAGTAGCTCTCCCCCGCGGCCACGTCCTGCCGCAGGATCCGCACCCGCACTCTCCGCGCAGCGGGGTGGTCCCCGTTGCCGCCGTGGTCGCCGCCCGCGTGCCCGTTGGTCTCGACCGCCTTGATCATCGCTCGGTGCTCCTGTCGTTCGGTCTAACCTGCCGCGCCGGCGGTCGCGACCGCCGCGCCATGGTGCCCGTTCGCGGCGACCTTCGCCGCCTGCCGTTCCTTCCACACCTCCTCGATCGCCTCCGCACCGACCAGGCCGTACAGCCGGGGACGGGGCGGAATCAGCGAGGTGTCGACGTCCTGGTAGGTGATCCGGGGGTTGCCGTCGGCGTCGCAGGCGGCGATCGTCGACTTGCACCAGCGGGCGGTGTTTTCCTCGAACCGGTCACACCACCGCTCGGCTTCGGCCCGCTTCGCGGCGGGCTCCGTGGCCTCGATGCCGGGCATGGCGAACTCGGGCTTGAAATGCGCCCCGCGGCACTCGTCCCGCAGCAGCGCCCCCTTGAGGATCAGCTTGGCGACCGGGAACATGTCGCCCAGCGACTTGGTGAAGACCACGTTTTGGTTGGTCCAGTTGCCGGTATCGGAGACCGCACACCGCCGCCACCGCTGCTCCATCTCGCAGACCTCGGCATAGGCTTCGGCGAGCTGCTCGTTTCGCCGCACCACCGTGGCCACACGGGTCATCAGGCCGCCCAGCGCCTGGTGGAGGTCGTAGGGATTCTCGTCACCCGCCGTCCGGCCCAGCAGTTCGCGATGCCGCTCCTGCTGCTTGCGGATCTCGGCGTCGAACAGCCGGCCCGCGTCGCCGCCGCCGACCCGCTCCCGGGCCGTGGCCAGGCTCGGGGCCACGAACAACCCACTGAAGATGCACGAGAGCAGCGAGTTGGCGCCGAGACGGTTGGCGCCGTGGTACTGGTAGTCGCATTCGCCGATCGCGTACAGCCCGGGGATGCTCGTCTGCTGGTTTCGCGGCGACCCCTCCAGCATGCCGCCATCGGCGCTCCGCTCGTAGTCGACCCACAGCCCGCCCATCGAATAGTGGACGGCCGGGAAGATCTTCATCGGCATCGATCGCGGATCGACGCCCTGGAACTTCTCGTAGATCTCGAGGATGCCCCCCAGCTTGCGGTCGAGCGTCTCGCGGGGGATGTGGGTCAGGTCGAGGTAGACACAGAGTTTGTCTTTCTCGACCGACAGGCCGTCGGTGGTGCAGATGTCGAAGATTTCCCGCGTGGCGATGTCGCGGGGCACGAGGTTGCCGTATTTCGGATAGCGGTCCTCGAGGAAGTAGTACCGGTCGGCCTCGGGGATCTCGCGCGGGTCACGCGGGTCCTGCGGCTTGCGGGGCACCCAGACCCGTCCCCCTTCACCGCGGGCGCTCTCGCTCATCAGCCGCAACTTGTCGGCGCCCGGGATGGCCGTCGGGTGCACCTGGATGAACTCGCCGTTGCCATACCACGCCCCGGCCCGGTAGGCCCGGCTCACGGCGCTGCCCGTGCAGACCATCGACATCGTGCTGCGGCCGTAGATGAGACCGTTGCCGCCCGTCGCGAGCACCACCGCGTCGGCGGGGAACGCCCGAAACTCCATCGTGACGAGATCCTGGCAGACGGCGCCGCGACAGCGGCCGCTCTCGTCGAGCACCGGCGCGAGGAAGTCCCAGAACTCCCACTTCTTGACCTTGCCCTCCACCTCGCGGCGGCGAACCTGCTCGTCGAGCGCGTAGAGGAGTTGCTGGCCCGTCGTGGCTCCCGCGAACGCGGTCCGCTTGAAGAGGGTGCCACCAAACCTCCGCTGGTCCCGAAAACCCTCGGTGGTCCGATTGAAGGGCACTCCCAGCCGATCCATCAGGTCGACGATCCGGGGCCCCCACTCGGCCATCTCCTTGACGGGCGGCTGGTGCTGGAGGAAGTCGCCGCCGTAGACGGTGTCGTCGAAGTGCTTCCACTCGTCGTCGCCCTGCTGGCGCGTCAGGGCATTGACGCTGTTGATGCCTCCCTGGGCGCAGACGCTGTGCGACCGCTTGACCGGCACGAGGCTCACCAGGTCGACGTGCACGCCCAGTTCGGCGAGCCGCATCGTGCAGGCCAGGCCGGCCAGCCCGCCACCGACCACCAGAATCCTCGGCTCGGCCATCGGCTCACTCTCCTCTGCTCGGTTGGCGGGCCGGGTGGATCGGGCCCGTCCCCGGCGGTTCAAGCCGCTCGCGTTGCTGCTCCATCCAATTTTCGGTGGCCCGCGCCTGGTCGACGTCGACGGCCTGGAGGCCGGCCAGCGAGCCCAGCCCGGCGGCCGCCAGGGCCAACCCGACCGCGACGCTCACCACGTTGGCCCGGCGCATCGCGGCCGGACTCGTCCAGATGCCCCAGGTGATGCCCAGCGTCCAGAGCCCGTTGGCGAAGTGGAACACGGCCGACAGGACGCCGATCGCATACAGGGCCGTCACCCAGGCGGGCCGCAGCGCCGCGGCCGCCGTGCTCGTGGCGTGGTGCGGATCGAACTGCCCGCCCCCGAGCGGTGCCCCCAGCCAGTGCAGCTGGTAGAGGTGCCAGATGATGAACACGAACGCGATCATGCCCGTGGCCCGCTGGAGCGTGTACCGGACGTTGCCCACGTAGGGATAGGAGCCCACGTTCGGCATCCCGTTGGCGATGATCACGAAGCCGATGGCGGCGTGAAACAGCATCGGCAGAAAGATAAAGGCCACCTCGATCGGGATCAGGAGCGGCCCAAGCGAGTGGATCAGGTCGACCCGCGACTGGAACGACGCCGCCCCGGCCAGCACGGAGGCGTTGGTCAGCAGGTGCACGACCAGGAAGGCACCGACCGGTATCAGCCCGGCCAGCGAGAACAGCCGGTAGATCAGAAACTGATGGCGTTCGAGAAACGTGGGGGAATCGCTCACGATCGGCTTTCACGGGAGGCAGGCGGAAATTGCGACCTCGGGCCGCGGCCAGCTCGCCAAGGCTTGTTGGAGTATAGGAAGGCCGCCCGGGCCGACAACGGCGCAGGCTGTTTGTCGCCGCGACCCTCGTGATTTTATACTTTCAGCCGGGCTTCGGCCCCCGACACAAAAGCAGCACGACGGAGAGCGGTTGGTGCCGGCGCCCCCCGAAGGATCGAACGACTCGTCGTTCCTCGACCGCGATCACCTGATCGTCGCCCACCTTCCCGACGGGGTGGCCGTCCTCGATCCGGACGGCGGCATCCACTGGTCCAACGAGCGGTTCGCCACCTGGTGCCGCGGGACTCCCCGCGGCTGCAACTTCTTCGCGGCGCTCGACCTCCCCGACGCCGACATGACGGCCTTCAGGGCGGCGCTCGCGGCCGGCCGGCCGGCCACCGCCACACTCCGCACGGCGGGGAACCGCTTCTTCGACGTCCGTGCCTCGGCGGCCTTTCCGGTCGCCGCCGAGGCAGGAGCGCCGACCCGGACCGTGGTGGCCGTCCGCGACGTGACCGATGCCATCCTCGAGCAACAGAAACGGGCCGCGATCCATGCCGCCGGCCAGAAACTCGCCGACCTCTCGCCGCGGGAACTCGCCGACATGACCGTCGACGAGCGAATCGAGTTGCTGAAGAGCAACATCCTGCATTACTCGAAGGACCTGCTGAAGTTCGACGTCCTCGAAATCCGGCTGCTCGATCGCCAGACGGGACGGCTCGAGAAGCTGCTCGCGGAGGGCATGCAGCCCGAGGCCGAGGCGCGGGTGCTCTACGCCCGGCCCGAA